>JAZRUB010000059.1:0-11511 GCA_045652305.1 Eubacteriales bacterium | reverse complement strand
ATTAAGAAATCGACATTCCTAAACAACTCATTGTGGAATCTTGCATCGTCTGTTCTATCAATAAAAGCAGCTAAGTTAATCTGAGGAAAAACACTATAACCTTCAGGAATGGCAGATTTAATTGCGGACAAAAATTCTTGTTCGGATTTGCTAATAAGAGTTTTTCTTGGGTTATATAAATAATTATTGTTATCCGTCGCAGGGGGGAAAAAAGGCGTAGGAATGGGTATAGGCGTGGGGCATATAGCATTTGTATAGTGCCAGTTTCCACATTTTTCGCATTTAATTATTTCGCCTTTTTCTTTTTTTATATTGCAGGCGCGACAGAGTGGATATTTTCCGCTTTCAGCACCGCAAACTTTACATTTCATAAAAGCACCTCGTAGTTTTATGTCTATATTATAACATGTAATTTTGTTATTTTCAAGTCGTATCAAGCATTGTCCCCCAGTAAACAAAGAAAAAGGGATTGAGAAAACCAAAAATAAATGATATAATATTTTCTAGAAGTTATTTACGGAGAATACCCATGAACAATTACGAAGTTGAAGTAAAACAACGTTGGGGCGATACCGACGCCTATCGTGAGCACACGGAAAAGACAAAGAACTACACAAAAGAAAAATGGTCAGATGCAAACGACGGCTTGATGGCTATTTTTGCCGAGTTTGCGACATGCAAGAATAATGGTGCGAGTGCCAATTCTGCCGATGCGCAAGCACTTGTTGTAAAACTTCAAGCTCACATCACTGCCAATTATTACACCTGCACAAACGAAATTCTGTCAGGACTTGCCGATGAACGCTTCAAAAATAATATCGATAAATCGGGCAAGGGCACAGCAGAATTCGTTTTAAATGCCATAGACGCTTATCTTAAATAAAATTATGAACCAATACCTTAAAAACCTAAGCAAAATCGAATTTGTTGTAACTTATGCCTGCACGGGCAAATGCAAGCATTGTTCTGAGGGTGAACATACGAATTGCGGCGAGCGAATCAATCCTGTTATTGCCGCGGATGCAGTGCGTAAAATTGCGGCGGAGTATGGCATCAAAACTGTAATGACCTTTGGCGGTGAACCGCTTTTATATGCCGATACGGTCTATGCCGTTATGTCGGTTGCAAAGGAACTGAATATTCCCAAACGTCAGGTCATCACCAACGGCTATTTTTCAAAGGATGTTTCTAAAATCCGCGAGGTCGCAAAGCGTCTTGCCGAATACGGTGTGAATGATTTGCTTCTGTCTGTTGATGCGTTTCATCAGGAAACTATTCCGCTTGAAACGGTTAAACTTTTCGCCACAGAAGCAAAGAAAAATGGCATCCCAATCCGCCTTCAGCCTGCGTGGTTGGTGAGCAAGGCCGATGATAACCGATACAACTGCAAAACGAGAGAAATACTTAATAGCTTTGCCGATATGGAAATCCCCGAAAGCGATGGGAACGTTATTTTCCCCGAAGGTAATGCGCTTAAATATCTCGCCGAGTATTTTACGGATGAGCGCCCCGAGAACCCGTATGTAGAAGACCCGCACGATGTGCGTTGCGTATCGTTTTCGCCAAATGGCGATGTTCTTGACGGGAATGTGTATCGGTGTGATATTATGGAAATTATAATGAATTATGCTCCGTAAGAGAGCAGGGGATATGAACAGAATTATTGTAATTGGTGTCCAGGGTCGGGAAAAACGACATTCGCGGAGAAGCTTAAATATAAAATCGGGCAGCCACATCTACACAACACACGTGATATTGATGACAAAAGAAGAAAGGGAGATAACAATATGAATTTTACAGAAATTGCCGAAAACAGACAATCCTGCCGTAACTATAATCCTGATCGCGATGTCGAGCAGGACAAACTCGATGCAATACTCAAAACCGCGCGCCTTGCTCCCTCCGCCTGCAACGGTCAACCTTACCAAATCACCGTTTGTAAGGGCGAAATTGCTAAAAAAGTAGCCATAGCAACAAGAGGTGTCGGATTGAATAAATTTGCCGCAGATGCACCGATAACGATGGTTATTTCTGAACAACCTTACGTCGCTTCGGCGGCACTCGGTGCGAAGTTAAAGAAGAACGACTATCGTTCAATCGATATCGGTATCCTTGCAGCCTACATAACGGCAGAAGCAACGGCACAAGGACTTTCAACCTGTATCCTCGGCTGGCTTGATGATGCAGAGATTCGAAAGATATGCCAACTCAATGACCCCGTTCGCCTCGTCATTACGCTCGGATATGCAAAAGATGACGACAAACTCCGACCCAAAAAACGTAAGGACATTGATACACTCGTAAAGATTATCGGATAATGCCAAAAAAGGTATCGTAATGAAAATAGAAAATAATATCCTAAAGCACTATCTAAAAAACGTATATTTCGTCACGGGAACGGCGTATGCAGGGAAGTCCACTACTGTGAAAATGCTTTCCGAACGATACGATATGCTTTTTTGCGGCGAAAACTATCATATGCCGATTTCCAATGATGTGGCAACCATAAAAACGCATCCCGACCTATGCTATAACAAAATGCTCACCGATTGGAAGAATTTTGTAACACGCTCACCCGAGGAATACGAACGCTGGATATATAGCGTCGGCAGGGAAGCCGCAGAATTTGAAATAGCCGAGCTCATTTCTATCTCCAAGGATAAAAAAGTTATCGTTGATACTAATATTCCTCTCGATATCCTTAAAGAGATTTCCGATTATAATCACGTTGCGGTAATGCTTTGTCCACAGTCTATGAGTGTTGATCGCTTTTTCGACCGCTCTGACCCTGAAAAACAATTTTTGCTGAATGTTATTGACAGTTGCGATAACCCCGACGCGGTAATGGAAAACTACCGACAAGGACTCGCTCGTATCAATAGTAAAGAACATTACGACGAATACGCAAATAGCGGATTTTTTACCGTTGTGCGCGAAGACAACGGTATGAATACAAGAGAAGAAGTTTGTGATACGATTGCAAGACATTTTGGGCTAACGGAGTGAATTTATGATTAAAGAACTGATGCACGATCCGATTTTCCTTGCAGGAAAGTCGGAAGTGGCAACAAAAGAAGATTTACAAACTGCACAGGACTTACTCGATACTCTTATAGCGCACAAGGATAGCTGTGTCGGTATGGCGGCGAATATGATTGGTGTTCGTAAACGCATTATTGCCTTTCTCGACGAGAGCGGGAAGTCACCGACCTACACGGTGATGCTTAACCCCGAAATCATCAAAAAGGACGGAGCATACGACACCGAGGAAGGCTGTTTGTCGCTTCTCGGCGGTCCGAGACCTTGCAAACGCTATAAATCTATCAAGGTTAAATATCAAACCACCGAACTTCAAACCCGTATCAAAACCTACACCGGCTGGACAGCGCAGATTATTCAGCATGAAGTTGATCATTGTAACGGGGTGTTGATATAACCTGAACTTTACGGAGGTTGCAAATGCAAACAAAAAAGGTGATAGTTAAGCCTTATGACAAGTCGTGGAAATCCGCTTTCGAAGAAGTCAAGCAGGAAATAGAAAACGCTATCGGTGATTTGATTCTCGGTATCGAGCATATTGGAAGTACATCGGTAGAGGGAATGTCTGCTAAGCCTTGTATTGATATTGATGTGATAATCAAGGATTACTCAATATTTGATACTGTCGTCAGTAAATTAGAAGCGATTGGATATATTCATGAAGGCAACCTTGGAATCAAGGATAGAGAGGCATTCAAATACACCAATAAGCCCCATTTGCAAAAACACCATTTGTATGTGTGTCCGCAGTGTTCTGAGGAGTTGCACCGCCACATCACTTTCAGAGATTTTTTAAGAAGTAATACAGAAGCTGTTAAAAAGTACAGTTTGATAAAGGAAACAGCAGCAAAACTCTTTCCGAACGATATTGATAAATACATCGAATACAAATCACCTTGTATCGAAGAACTATATGCGCTGTGCGGTTTGAAATAGCGATTGTATGAAAATAAATACATAAGGAGAATGATTATGAAACGTGTTTATGATTTTTTGAAAAAAGCAGAAACTTATTACCTTGCAACGGTGGAGGGCGAACAGCCGAGAGTGCGTCCTTTTGGTACAATTAACGAGTTTGAGGGAAAACTTTACATACAGACGGGTAAGGTAAAGCCCACCTCCAAACAGCTTCTCGCAAATCCCAAGGCCGAGATTTGCGCTTTCACCGACGGCGCGTGGATTCGTATTACTTGCGAACTTGTCGAGGATGACCGCTTTGAAGCGAAGAAATCCATGCTTGATGCATATCCCAACCTCCGCGGTATGTACGATGAAAACGACGGCAATACGCAGGTGTTCTATATGCGTAACGCCACCGCAACCTTCAGCGCGTTTGGTAAACAACCCATCATAGTGACGTTTTGACAAAAAAGAAAAGTCAAAGAAAGCGGAGAACGCAGAAGAAAAAGCAAAACTAAAAGAGGGCGCCAACTAAGGCGCCCTCAATAGTTTGTATGAATTTATTGCTAAAGAATTGGCGAAACATTCTTGAACCCGCACTCTGAAAGAATCTTGTAACAATGCTGATATACTTCAGGCATATGAATAGTATCGGAAACTAATAAATATACTGAGATTGTGTTATCGTTTCTATCAATATGTATGTCATCAACTTCTATAAATCCATCAATAAAATTATTAATTGATGATAAACGATTCATAATAGATTTTGGGCTGGTTTGATGAGATAAACCTTCGTATTTGAATTTAAGTATTTGTCTATATGGTGCAGAATCAGTTATGTTATTGATTTGATGTCGTCTATCGTTTGAGGTTTTAATTGCAGATTCTATCCTGTCTAACTTATGTAAAATATATTTTAAAGGTTCTATTGTATCATGGTTATTTTCCGAAGCTTTTTCAATAATCTGAGTATCTCGATTAATATCGCCTAATATTTCAATTATTGGACCACTTTTTTTATCAAAATCAATTTCGGTTTCTGTTTTTATAAGTCTATCTCTTAATTCTATTACTCCCTGTGCATCGTTGTCATAATAGATTGTGCGTTCTACAGCTATATCAAATGGCAATATTGTGCCATTTTCAGCTATAGTTATTACAGGTTTTCCAATAGAATGACGTAATGCAAGTTCATACATAACGTTTGGATTCAAGTTTGTGACATTAGCGATTACTAACTTGGCATTATAAATTTCGTCAATAATCTGTTTAGTTATTGTGCCCGGTTCCCACATTCTGTGTGCTACCACAATATTGTAGTTTTCGTCCAATGCTGGAATAATGGCAGCATCGATAATTCCATCGACATGGCGTCTGATGGAGTCTGTAGGTTTTCCAATTGGTGTAATAATAAAACATTTTTCTTTTGATTCTATGCTCATAATACAACCTCCTTTTATAAATTTTATCATTAAATCTTTCTTTTTTAATAAGTATTATATAATCAACAATAAGCGAATATAGATTATGGTGCCCATAAAATTGGTATGCAGTAAACAAAGAAAAGGATTATTTAATTAAAAGTAATGATTGCCTATATTGCTCTGCTTCAGGCACATCAATCCACTCTACTGTTTTGTCAAAATTCTTTCTGACTTCGGATTTGATTTCGTCTAACGAAACTGCAAAGAACTCTCTTCTTGCGTTGATCTTGTTCAGTTTTTTATCTTGAAAAGCGTTGTGAAGTGCAGTTTCTAACGCAGGTGCATCATCGGTGAAAATCATAGCGTGTACGTCGAAATTGAACGGAACAGATGCATCGCTTAATTCATATATTCGTTCATTCGGATCTAATCTTCTAGTCATGCCGATTTTGTAAACATTTTCACCGAATGCACCAATATTGCTAATTATGTATACATATCCCGCTTTTCGATTTGCCTCTCTGTAATCAACGTCTTGCATTGCTTTCGAAGTATCATCAATCTGGCTTTCCAGTTGCGCTTTCTTGGCTAATAATTCTTCGGTTTTACCATTTTTTTCGATTTGAGCCAAAACGGTTTTCAAAGCGTTTTCATAATGCGATTGTTCTTTTTTGAGGCGTTTTCTTTCTTCTTCAATTTCCTTGAGAACCTTTGCTTCTTCTCGTTCTTGGGCACGTAGTTCTTTCAACAATTCTTTTTCTGCTTGCTTTTTTTGTTGAAAATCAAGAGCGAGTTTAACCTCTTCAATTTTAAGGTGAATGTAAGCAGGGGAAATACCTATCCCCATGTTTTTTCCCAATTTTGATATTTGTTCGCTGATTTTCTGTATTCTTTCAACAGAACGGTCTAAGTTTGAAACTCTTACATTTGCAACTATGTCGTCGCATTCTACATTAAAAGCGCGCAACAAAAGTTTTTTATAATTGTTTACCATTGTACGGCCTTGATTGGCACTGCCGTTTACAGTCCAGTTAGTATTCCCAAAAACGGCATTGTCGTTCTTAATGCATTGTTTTTGTATATCTCTCAGTTTGTTTAATTCGTCTTTATAAAGGTCAGAGTTGGCAAATAGAAAAGTCGGTTTATATAAACCATAATCAAGTGAATTAATATCAACTTCGAAAACAGCTATTTGCTTTTGCTTTTCTTCAATATCTTGATTGAGGTTATTAATTGTAATATTTTGCTGAGCGATTTTACTGTTATTGTCAGCTATAATAGTTTCTAAATTTGAAAGAGTTGCTTTCAAATTATCTATTTGTTGTTTTAGTAATTCGATTTCTCTTTGCTCGGGCAAGAGCATACCTTTTAATCTCTCAATTTCTTCTTGTAACATACGTTCTTTTTTTGAAGGACCAAATAAACCCATATTACTTCTCCTTTTATTACAAAAAACCGCAAGGTTCTCCCCTGCGGTTTTGAATTTTGCGGTCAAAACCGCTAACATGGTCGAAGTGACAGGACTCGAACCTGCAGCATCTTGCTCCCAAAGCAAGCGCGCTACCATTGCGCCACACCTCGAAATATTATTGAATGGTTCTGACTTATAATACTTAAATATTATACCTATTTCCAACAACATTGTCAAGCGGAAAACAAAAAAGATAATCACTTTTGAACGACAAATCGAACAGAGTGATAATATAACGAAACCCCTTGTATTAACGTTTGATATATGCTATAATCCAATAAAGTTTTAAGATTCTACATTCGAGGTTTATAAAATGGCTAATCTTCAGAACAACGTTCCCGAAACACTAAAGATTCTTTTTGTCGGCAACAGTTTTTCGATTGATACCGCACAGCTTTTGCCCGAAGTTGCACTTTCGCTCGGCGTAAAGTGCGTTCATATCGGCGTATTGTATGTGGGCGGTTGCTCGACAAGACGTCACTATCAGAATATTGTAAATGACGCAAAAGATTACGAGTATTATCTCAACCTTGGAAACGAATGGACTACTACCCAAAACGTAAGCAGTAAAGACGCGATTAAAAGCGACGATTGGGATTATATCGCAATCCAACACGGCACTATTGACGGTAGCCGTAATACAGATATTCAATATTACGATATGCTCGAACCGCTTGTTGCCGAGATACGCGCTATCGCTCCCGAAAAGGCTAAAATCATATTCAATATGCACTGGGTAGGGGAGTCTTGGCACACACATCCCGAAATCGTATCGTTCAACGGCGATACCGCTAAAATGTACGAAATCATCACGGGTATCGCAAGTAACTACCTTGTTAATACAAAAGGTCTTGATTTAATTACCCCCGTGGGTACTGCAATACAAAACGCTCGTACTTCGCGTATAGAAACGCTTAACCGTGACGGCTATCACCTAAGCCTCGGCACAGGAAGATACATAGCAGCACTTGCGTTTTTTAAATCTTTAACAGGCGCATCGGTTGATAATATCGAATGGAAACCCGAAGAAACGACCGAGTATGAAAAGTCGGTTGCTATCGAGTCGGTAAACAACGCAATGCAAACACCCTATTCGGTAACAAAATCGTGCCTTTAAATAATGGGAAATAAGTATAAAGTCTTAAAATACGGTTGTTATACCACCAACGTTACAATGTCGGTGGTCACCAATCTTTCTCCAATACTATTTTTAACGTTTCGAACACTTTACGGTATATCCTATTCGCAGTTGGGATTGCTTGTGTTGCTAAATTTTGTGACACAACTTATAGATGATTTGATATTCTCTTTTTTTTCGCATAGGTTTAATATTACGAAAACGGTAAAAGCGACTCCATTCATTGCGACAGGTGGATTGCTGATATATGCCCTTTGGCCTTTTGTGTTTCCAAATTCGGTTTATGCGGGTTTGGTAATTGGTACGTTGATATTCTCTGCAGCAGGCGGACTGTGCGAAGTGCTTATAAGTCCGGTTATTGCTGCGATACCTGCTAAGGACCCCGATAGAGAAATGTCAAAACTTCATTCCGTATATGCATGGGGCGTTGTGTTTGTAATATCAATTAGTACCCTATTTTTAATGAGATTCGGTTTGCATAATTGGCAATACCTTTCTCTTGTGTTTGCTATTATCCCGATAGTGGCGTGCGTTTTGTTTGTGAATTCCGAAATACCGCCAATGGAAACACCAAAGCGGGTATCCGGTGCAGTAGCTTTACTCAAAAACAAACAACTGTGGCTATGTGTTTTTGCTATATTTTTGGGTGGTGCTTCGGAGTGCACAATGGCTCAATGGAGTTCAGGCTATATCGAACGTGCATTAGGTATCGAAAAGGTTTACGGAGACCTTTTTGGTGTTGCTATGTTTGGTTTGACTCTTGGTTTGGGCAGAACACTTTACGCAAAATACGGAAAGAACATTTCAAAAATACTATTTGTCGGCGCAATCGGAGCAAGTGTGTGTTACATAACTGCCGCGTTGTCTAATGTTGCATTAATCGGACTTTTTGCGTGTGCGTTCACAGGTTTTTGCGTTTCAATGATGTGGCCCGGTTGTCTTATTGTTGCTTCGGATTATTTCCCAAAAGGTGGCGTGTTTATTTTCGCTATGATGGCAGCAGGCGGTGACCTTGGCGCATCGGTCGGACCGCAACTTATCGGCATAGTTACCGATGCTGCGACGGAAGTTCCGTCTATGCTTGAACTTGCGAAAACGCTTTCGATTTCTCCCGATCAACTTGGAATGAAAGTGGGTATGCTTGTAGGCTCACTGTTTCCGTTGATGGCGATATTCCTTTATTTATATATCCATAAAACAAAAAAGTTAATATAACGTAAAATGCCTTGGCAATACTGCCAAGGCATTTATCATAGTTATTTCAAACCGAAAGTTTCTACTTCGTCAATCGGAACGTACATAAAACCGATGTGGAAAACAGTTCCCTTAGCGCGTTCCTCGGCAATGCGAGTATGCATACTCGTTCCCTTGCGAATGAACATAATATCCTCGGTAAACGAACCAAAGTCGGGAAGCGAATATCCGCCGTTCATAACGGCGAGAATATTACTGCTTTCGGGTAAAACCTTACGAAGTTGAGGCGAAAGTATCCACGAATGGCAGTCAATCGCTTTAATTTCGTGCTCGGGATAGAAATCCTTAAAGAACTTAACCGCCTCGATATATGCCAAACGTGCATTTTCGGGCGTATAAGCAACGTTAGACGGAATATGTACAGCAAGTGTAGGCGAACCGGGACGTAAAAATTCACGCCATACTGACTTGTCAAACTCGGTAACATTGGCATCAACCTTGCCTTCTTTTGAAACGACATTCGCGACGAACTTACTGTCGTCCTCGCAAAAATAGGTTTTTGCGATAGAGCCTTCTTCGTGTGCCAGAAGTTCATTTTCCTTGCCGATAAAGTAACCGTTGTTGGTAAGTGAAACGTATTGTTTGCCGTCGGTGATAACGTAAAACAGACCGTTAAAATAGTTAGGAACAAACTTCAAAATACCGAACAAGAACATACATCCGCCTGCACAAAGCATGTTCCAACGCCATTCAAGTATACCCCAATAACCTTTTTGGTTAAAACAACTTTGAGTATAACTTCTAAATGCGTTAAGATTTTCTTGGTTGAGGTCGACGGGAGGCTTTTTGTTTATAAGCGTGTTTGCGAGCATGGTTGCAACCAAAACCCACCCCACTTGTTCGGTCTCTAATCCGTCAACCGTTAATAAGTCGGTATAGTAAATGTAATTCTCCCACGGAAATCTTTTGTAAACGGTTATATAAGCCAAAAATGAACCGCATAAATGCGCCAAATCGTTTTCGTTCATCACCTGAGCGCATTTTATAAGAGTCTCCTTTGCTTCGTCGGGAATCTCTGTCGCATTTGCAACGATAATAGCCTCTTCTTTAGATAAAACAGGCTTGCTTCTATCGTATTGGGCGATAAAACTCTCGAAATAACTCTCGGCGTAGTCGGGCATCGGGAAATTAAAATTACCGCATAGTTCCTTATAAGTCATGTTAAACACCTTTTGCAATTAGTCTTCAACCGTTATTTTGATAGTCTTAATAACAGGTTGTTGGTCTTTAAGAATAGTGCCGTTGTTATCAACAGGTCTTGCATTAGCGCAAACCTTGTCTACCACTTCAATACCATCGGTAACGTAACCAAAAGCAGCATACATGCCGTCAAGCGAGCCTGCAGCTCTGTCGTCATGTACGATAAAGAATTGACAGCTTGCAGTGTCATAATTCTTTTCGCCGGTGTAGGGATTTTCGCCTTGGCGTGCCATGGAAATAACGCCGCGCTTGTGGGAAATGGTGTTGTAGGTATAACCGTTTGCGGCAAATTCGCCGACAATGTCCTTGCCGGAGTCGCCTGTGCCGTTTCCGTTAGGGTCACCGCCCTGCATCATAAAACCGCTTATAATACGATGGAAGGTAAGGCCGTCATAAAAACCGCTCTGAGCGAGGTCAATAAAGTTCTGTACCGTTATGGGAGCCTGAGAAGGTTCGAGTTTCACGGTGATTTTGCCGTAATCGATAATGTCGATAGTAGCATAATAATCTTTGCCTTCTTCTACTACTATCGGACCATCTTCCTTATCACAGCCGACCAAAATCGAACAGGATAACACAATTAACAACAAAAATGCAAAAAATCTTTTCATTTTTTCCTCCAAAAATATATTCATTAAATTATACAACAAAACATAAATATTTGCAATAGGAGAAAACCAAAAATATATTGCATTATCCGAATCACTGTGATACAATAGCACTATAATAATTCAAGGAGGATATATTATGAATTCAATTAAAAAGTACGTTGCGGAATTTATCGGTACGTTTGTATTGGTGCTTTTCGCTTGCGGTACAGCAGCAGTTGTTGGCTGTGATTCTGTTTTTGGTGCAGGTTATCTCACTGTTGCTCTCGCGTTTGGTCTTGTCATTGTTGCTATGGCGTATTCGATAGGCAATATTTCGGGTTGCCATATCAATCCTGCGGTTTCTATCGCTATGCTTGTAAGCAAAAAACTTTCGATTACTGATTTTATCGGTTATATCGTAGCACAGTTTGCAGGTGCTATTGCAGGCGCAGGCGTGTTAAAGTATATTTTGACTGACGGTATTGATAAAAC
>JAZRUB010000058.1:0-5506 GCA_045652305.1 Eubacteriales bacterium | reverse complement strand
TTCGTCCTATTTTAATGTTTGTGTCAAGATAACGGCTGTTAACCGATTTAACTTCACACAATATATCACGGCCGTCAATAACCTCGCGGTGACGTCCGTAACCGGTCATGCTTTTTATCATTGCCAATCCTCCGGAAAAGTATCATATAATTATATCACGCTCTGTTCGTTTTGTCAATCATTTGAACAATTTTGACCTTATTCTGTTTATGTAATATACAGATAAACGCTCTAAAGCAAGGTCATAAATAAAAAACGTTACGTTCGAAAGCAAGTACAAAATGACGTTGAACGCAAGGAAATCTTCGTTGATATCGAAGAAGCGTTTTGACACGTATATCAATAACGTCAAAAACAGATTAAAGAAAATCATCCTTGCGGTTACAGATAACCATAAAGGTCTGATTTTGTTGAGTTGCTCTTTAAATATCGGATAAAATCCTGCAAACAAGGCAAAGACAAGCGCAGCAGTCTTATAAGGCAACAGTAAAAGCGAGAGCAGGGATACAACCGCATATACGCCCCACGCCCAACTTCTGCCCAATTCGATAAACGCAACAAGCACTATTATACTTGCAATCGCGGCGGCGCTTAAGTCGAGAGTTTGCAACATCGAGCCGATAAAGAGAAATACAACGCATAATGCAGAAAAAATTCCTGACATTGCGATTTTTTTTGCTTTGCTCATTTTAGCAACACCTTATACAGTCGCCACCCATACATTCACAGCAACAGTCTGCACACAATAAACCTTGACAGATATCGCAGGTGGAACATTCTGCCGAGTTTGTGTTCATTCCCGAATAGGGACTCGAATATGCACCGCTGTTCATTCTTTGTTGGAAATTACGGTATTCTTGGTTATAAGGGTCCATTTGACACGCACGATTTAACTCGTTTCGCGCATCCTGCAACCAGCCTTTGCGATAGTAAATAAGGCCCATAAGAAAATGCCATTCGGCGGTTTGTTCCTGGGCAGTCATTCCCATCAAAACAGCTTCTGCCTCGCCTATTCTTCCTGTGCTTATAAGTCGACGCACACGAGCAAAACCCGTATCGCCGTAATAGCTGTCGTTGGAGTTGGAGCTACTGCTATATCCGTTGTTGCTTTGGCTATATCCACCCGCACGTTGCTTTTGTATTGCATCGTAAGCTTCGTTTATAGCCTTCATTTTTTCATCGGCAAGGTCTTTCAAGGGATTATCGGTATAGTTGTCAGGGTGATATTGTTTTGCTAATTTTCGGTATGCTTTTTTTATCTCTTCGTCAGAAGCATTTTCCGAAACACCTAATATTTCATAAGGGTTTGCCATTTGTCATTTTTCCTTTCGATTCTTTTCGATTATACGTCGTACGGCATTTCTGCCACCAAGTTCAACGATATTGTATATAAGTCTGTCGATTCCGTTTACGGGATTGCTCGACAATAGTGCGTAATGATTCGAAAACGCGTTTAGGCTGTCAAAAAGTGTTTCCTTGATTTCCTCTATGTGTTCAACCGCGTTTTCATAATTACCGTAGCGCAGTAATAAAGGGTTGTAGTTCTTGCTTTTTTCGTCGTCCTTAAGGTCGTCAAGCGCGTCAGCAATATAAATAAACCGACCTATATGATAACCGCAATTTTCCGCCAACAGCTTTTTCTCGGAGTCTAACCCGTAAGAAGCAATGCTTTTCATCATCGTTGCAAAACCGTCAGCAGCCTTGTCTATTGAATCGCATTTGTCTGCTTCGGCTTTGTCTGTCGCGGAAAGTCCGTTTAAGACAATGTCGTTAAGCCCTTCGAATCTGTCGGATTTCTTTGCGATGTGAGCAAAAATCGGCTTGATAAGTTTTTTAATAAAACGCGAAAAACCTTTTTCGTCTTTTATATCATCAAGCAGTTTGCCGTATGTAAGCAAGCCGAATGCAGAGCAGACAAATTCATAGCTTTCGTCTGCACAAGCACACGCTGTCTTTTTAAGTTTGTAAGGACAACGCTTTTTCTCGACACACACCTTTTCGTTTGACAACGACATTCTGAGCAACGCCAATAAAACAAAATCGTAGTTCAAAAGCCAACGTGTAAGGTGAGAAATATTCTTTCCGCCGTATCGGCATAAACCGCAATAAATTGCCGAATAAAACTCGCTGTCTTTAACAAAAAGTTCTCCCTTTACGGGACGTATATAGCCAAACATTTCTTCTCCACATAGTTTTATAGCCTATAGTATACCATATTTTTCTACAAAAGACAAGTCATGATGAATAAAAGTTATTAATAATTTTTATAATTTAAATTTTTTTGTAACGAAAAAAGTAAATTTGTAAATTTGTGCGTATATAGTCTATGTGTTTAAAAAGAGATTTTGTCTTTTTAAGGAGAAAGTTTGTTTATGTTTAAAAACGGCACTCTTGATTTTGAAGATTCGTTTCTTTGTGACGAGGCATTCCGTGTCAAAAATACTCGGGGCAGGATTTATCCGATTGAAGAATGTCCGATAAGGACAGAATTTCAACGTGACAGAGACCGCATCATCCACAGCAAGAGTTTTCGCAGATTGATGCATAAAATGCAGGTGTTTTTAGCACCTGAGGGTGACCATTACCGTACCCGATTGACACATACGCTTGAGGTTGCTCAAATAGCGCGTACGATTGCTCGAGCGCTGCATCTTAACGAGGATCTTACCGAAGCTTCTGCACTCGGACACGACCTCGGTCATACTCCGTTTGGTCATTCGGGCGAGCGTGCACTTGATTATCTCCTACCGGAAGGGTTTAGACATAACGAGCAAAGCTTGCGTGTTGTCGACTTTTTGGAAAACGAGGGAGAGGGTTTGAACCTCACCTTTGAGGTGCGTGATGCTATTCTCTGCCATACGGGTGATGAACCTGCTTCTACATTAGAGGGACAGATTATCAAAATTGCAGATAGAATCGCGTATATAAACCACGATATTGACGATGCGGCACGTGCAGGATTACTTAATATAAACGATATCCCCAAAGAAATCAGCGACCTTTTGGGAAATAATCACGGTCAGCGCATAACTTCGCTTGTTACCGCCACTATCGAAAACGGCGTAAAAAACGGCATCGGTATGGTTAAACCGTACGGCGAAGCAATGGATAAACTTCGTGATTTCATGTTCGAAAGAGTTTACCGTAATCCTACTGCCAAAAGCGAAGACGGCAAGGTTGTTAATATGATAACCTTTTTGTACGAACATTTTTCGGCACATCCCGAAACTATACCAAAAGAATATCTGAAGTATGCCGAAAGAGACGGAATAAGCGTTGTTACAGCCGACTTTATTGCAGGCATGACCGACAGATATGCACTCGGCTGTTTCAACGAACTGTTTGTGCCTCGCGTTTGGCAATATAAATAACTAAAATTGATTTTTGAGAAAGTTTGAGAAAGGAGGAAAAGTATGGCATTCACGCGTGAGTTTTTGGAAGAATTAAAATTGCGTAATAATATCGAAGAAGTTATCGGTAGGGTAGTAAACCTCAAACGTGCAGGTAGTAACCTTGTCGGGAATTGCCCTTTTCATAGTGAACGTACTCCCTCCTTTACGGTCTTTCCTGCGACGTCAAGCTATTATTGCTTCGGTTGCGGTGCGGGCGGTGACGTTGTCACTTTCGTCATGCAGACCGAGAATATCGAATATCCCGAAGCGATTGAGTTTCTTGCGAAACGTGCAGGCATTAAGGTGGAAGAAAATTATGAATCACGTAAAACGCAAGAACCGACCGTTAAACGCGATAGGCTTTTTGCTTTGAACAAAGAAGCGGCAAGGTTTTTCTATAAATCATTGCTTTCACCTTCGGGTGCAAATGCACGTGCTTATCTCGAAAAACGTCAGTTTGCTTCTGCTACTGTTAAGCGTTTCGGAATCGGATATGCACCCGATTCACCGTACGGAAAAGCTCCGCTTTGTGACCATCTTATGTCGCTTGGGTATACTCCTTTTGAAATTCGTTCGGCGTTTCTCGGCGGAGAAAGCAAGAAAAACGGAAGAATGTACGATATGTTCCGTAACAGATTGATGTTCCCCGTTTTTGACGTTAATGGCGAAGTGGTCGCTTTTAGCGGTCGCCGTTTGAATGAAGAAGACGAACGTAAATATATAAATACTTCCGACACACCCGTTTTTAAGAAAAGCCGTATACTTTTTGGGCTTAACATAGCGAAAAACACCGAAAGCGGTACTTTGATACTTTGTGAAGGTGCACCCGATGCAATCGCAATGCATCAAGCGGGATTTGATAACGCAATAGCAACTTTGGGTACAGCGATAACTTCGGAACACGCACGTATAATTGCGCGTTATTGCAGAACAGTTTATCTCGCATACGATATTGATAAGGCGGGTAGAAAAGCTACGCTTAAGGGAATAGATTTGCTTAATCAGGTTGGTGTGGATACCAAAATTATCAACCTCGGAAACGAAGCAAAGGACCCTGATGAATATATTAAAAAATTTGGTGCTAACTCATTCCGCGCAAAGTTGACCGGTTCTTCGGGACAGATTGATTATCGAATTGAGGAAATCATATCGCGTTTCGATATAGCCGTTGCCGAAGAAAAATTACGTGCCGTAGATGAGGTTACGACCTTTATTTCTGCCCTTGCATCGCGTCCCGAGAGGGAAGTGTACGCGTCACGTGCGGCGGAAAAACTCGGTCTTACATTCCAATCACTTCATGCGGAAGTTGAACGCAAAGCAAAACGTCAAGATACAAAGGCGAAGAAAGCTGTTGTTAATAATGTGCTGCGTGAGCAAAGCGGTTTTGGCGGTAGCGCAAACGTTGATAAACTTCGCTTTTCGTCAGAAGCATCGCATGAAGAATCCATACTCGGATTGTTGCTTATACGAAGCGACTTTGGACCTGAAGCTGTGAAACGTCTTACCGAAGATGATTTCGCAACTGCGCTTAATAAAAAAATATTTAAACTGTTTTATGATGAATTTTCAAATGGACAAGAGGTAGTCTTGTCGAAAGACGGTGTGTTGACACCTAAAGAGATTGGCGCACTCGAAAATTGCCGAGCTTCTCGACTCGCACTTGGCGATATTACGGTAAATGCCTTGAATTCACATATAGATGCACTTAAATCACTTCGTGAACGTAACGAATACGATAAAAAAATAGAGCAAGACCCAGCAAATGCACTTAATGAGTATTTAAATAAAATTAAAAATAAAAAGTCTAAAATACAGGAGGACAGCAATGGATAAGGACTTGTCTGCGTTTAAGCGCGAACAAATAGACGAGGCAAAAGTAAAAGGCACTATTAAGATTGCCGAAATTCTTGAAGCTTTGTCGGACACCGATATTACTGTTGAAAAACTTGTGAAAGCGTGTGAGGCACTCGAACGTAACGGTATCGAGATAGCTACCGAACACACAAATGCCGTTTTCGATATATCGGAGGATGATATTGATAACGAAGATTTTGAAGAAACTCCCGAAGATGTTGATACACTTCTCACTCAAGAGGGCGTTTCGATTGACGACC
>JAZRUB010000057.1:0-11529 GCA_045652305.1 Eubacteriales bacterium | reverse complement strand
CTATTGCACCTTGCCGAAAAACTCCGTTTTTCTCACGGTGCTTCGCTCGAAAACCCGTGGCGGTCGAAACAGTTCCCCGAACTGTTTCGCCTCGCCCTTCAAGTCCCTTCAGAAACAGCAACAAAAAAGGCCACCTAAAGGTGCCCTTTTCGTTGCTGGTGCAGCTGATGGGACTTGAACCCATACGGTTGCCCACACGCCCCTCAAACGTGCGCGTCTGCCAGTTCCGCCACAGCTGCATATCCAATTCTTCGCGTTTCTAAAAGAGGGAATTCTCAAACGCGCAAGAACTATTATACACGAATATTCGTATTTGTCAATACTTTTTTACAAAAAATTACAGTTCGAAAAATAAGGTGTCTTCTTCGGGCAATCTACGTGTCATCGGCGACAATTTAAGGAGGTCAAGCGTGAATTTTCCGCAGGAATAATTTTGCTCGACTGCGCCGTTGAGTTTACATATACAAATATTGGTTTCGCGTATTAATACTGCATGTTCACAATACGCGCAAATGTTTTCCAATTCTTCGTTTGTGTTTTTCAATTCCGCCACCGCCTTTTGTTCCATTTACAATAATATACTCCTTTTTTGTCGATTTGTCAACCGAAAATAAATGCCAATATCGTCATTAACGTGCCCGATATGAGTTTTCCGCTTAAAAATGGCATCATCGCGAGTTTGTTTGCCACAACACTTCTAACCTGCAAGGCGACAGACAGTCCCGACGTTCCGATTGAAAAGGCGCAAAAGTAAAGCGACATTCTGCCTATCTTCGATGCGGCGGCACAACCCGATGAGAATTCAAGCACCGATTTTATAAGCGCATCAAACACGGCAGGCGGTTTTAATATCTGCGACACCGCGCTACCGAAAACAATAAAGAACACCACGCACGCGCAAAGGTTTACCATCGTAAGTGCGCTGTCTGTCACCGCTTCTCGCAGACCTACCTTGTTCGGTTTGGTAAATTGCGGTCTTGGCAATTTGTCTTTTGAATAGATAACCCTTTTCATTATTATTGCCGTGATTATAGCTGAAATAATCTCGAATATAAGTAATTTTACGCCGATTGATATATCACCGAACAGTTCACTTCCCACAAAGCCTACTACAAACGAAACACTTGCATTATTTGTAAACGAACATAGATATTCCGCGTATTTTTTATCTATACGATTACTTTCATAGAGCGTTATCGCATTTTTCGCTCCAATCGGAGCACCGCACAGCGTTCCGATAATAAGCGCAATAGGCGCAACGCCGATGTACTTTGCGATTTTTTCGGTTAGCGGAAGCGAAAGAATCGTTTTTGACAAAACCATATATATAAACAGCGACGGAATAAGCGTTTTCGCGCAGAATTCAAGCGCATCGCGTGTCGGTTGTGATGCGTTTTGAGGGAAAATTATAAGATAAATAAAAAGAAACAGCAAAACCGTGTCGGCAATAAAAGAAAAAACTCGTCTTGTTTTCATAAAATCACTCCAAAACGAGTATATTGAAGCGGTGAACAGTTTTATGAAATGGATTACGGAATTACTGAAAAAAGACAATAGGGTATATATTGAAGTTCGAGGCAGAGAAACCGTACTTGCCGAGGGGTATTGCCGTATAGAACTTTATACGCCCGAACGAATAACGCTATCTAACGGCGAATATGCCGTGTCTATTTGCGGAAGTGGATTGGAGCTTAGGCATTTGAGTTTATCTGTGATAGCGGTAGACGGGAGGATAGACGGGGTTGAGTTTGTATAGAATTATACACCGTATTTTCGGAGAGTGTGTTTTTGTTACCGACACAAAGTCGTTTTCGCGCTTTGCAACCTTGTTGGCAGAAGAAAGAATCTCTTTTTGGGGTACGAAAAATACAGAAGAGAAGGTTATTTTTCATTCTTCTATATTCAGCGCAGAGGCCATAACCGCGCTTGCAAACGAAGCCTCGGTTTCGCTTGAAATGACCGACAAAAAGGGATTGCCTTTCTTGTTTTCTCGTTACCGAAAACGCTACGGTATGTTGGCAGGGCTTGTTTTCGGATTGTTTTTTATGCTGTTTTCACAGCTTTTCGTTTGGAAAATAACCGTAAGCGGAAACACCGAAATGACGGTTTCGGAGATAGAACGCGCTCTTGAGGATTGCGGAATATCGGTAGGAAGCTTCATACCGTATATCGACGTTTCGGGCGATGCCAATAAATTGCTTATGAGCTGTCGCGAGCTTTCTTCCGCCGCGATAAGCGTAAAAGGAACGCATCTGCACATTTCGGTGCTTGAACGGACAAAGATTCCCGACATTGTAAACGAAACGGGATTCTATAACGTGATTGCCGAGCGTGACGGAATTATTATAGATATCGATGCCGCCGACGGAACGCCTGAAGTCCGCGAGGGTGACGTAGTGTATAAAGGCGAATTGCTGATTAACTCTTTTATCGAGGGGAGTAACGGCAGTTTTCGCCCTTCGCACGCGCGAGGGATAGTTTATGCGGCTGTTGAGGAACGGTTTGTTTCCGAGGTTCCGTTTACTCGGTTGACAAAAGTGTATACAGGCAGAAGCGAAAAGAAACGCGCATATAAGGTGCTGGGGTGGGAGATACCGTTTATCTCCTCGCTTGAATGTGATTATGAATATTTTGATGCAGTAGCTACCGAGGAAAACGTAAAGCTTTTCGGATTTATCGAACTCCCCATAAAAGTATCGAGCATTGCGTACAGCGAATACGTGCTTGAAGAACGGATAATCGATGAATCACGTGCCGAATTGCTTGCGCGTGAGGAACTGTCGGATTTTCTTGCCGAATTGGACCTTGAAGTTTTATCATGCGAAACCGAAGTGATAATAAACAAAGAAAAAGGCATTTGCAGATTGGTTGCAAATGCCGTATTGAAGAAAGATATTGCTAAAGAAGTTCCGTTTGAACTGATAAATTACAATATATCCGAAAGATTGACGATGGCGAGCGAATAAATCTTCATGCCGTCAAAAAGTTCTTTTTCGGAAATATATTCGTCGCGTTGGTGAGCGTTTCCGCGTTCGTCACCGAGGAAGTTACGTTCCGATTCGATACCCGAACCGAAAGCAACGGTATTTGGCAATGCGCGTGCATAAGTACCGCCGCCCATAGTGTAGGGTTTACATTCAATGCCCAAAACACTTTCACAAGCGTTGGTAAGCGCAACAATCTTTTCATCATCTGCCGAAACGAAATAACCCTCTGACGCGTGTGCGGCATAAACCTTACCGCCGAATGGTTCGATAGCCTTTTTAATAGAATCGACTATTTCTTCCGACGGGGTTTCGGGCAGGTATCTGATATTATACGACTGAGTTACTTTTTCATGGTTGCCGTTAATAACTCCGCCTACACAGGTGAGATAACCGAAATCTTTGTTTTCTGCATTGATTCCGAGTGTTTTACCGAGATATTCTGCAGTAGATTCACGTATAAATGCAAACGCCGAATCACTACCGACAATACCGTTTTGGATAAGATAATCCGAAAGCAGACTTATAGCATTAACACCTGCTTCGGGCATAGCGGCATGTGCGGATTTGCCAACGGCTTCTATCTTGATACCGTTTTCGCACTTTGAAACTTTGACGTTTTCGGTGCTTACAAGTTGCATTTCGGTATCAACAACAGCATAAGCTTTTCCGGGGACTGCGTTTGAAACAGTACCGCCTTTAAGCTCTTTAATATTATCGGGAAGGGCAGGGAATTCTGTCCATACCGAAAGAATACTTTTTTCGCCTATACATACAGGGAAGCTCGAATCGGGGGTAAACGAAAACATCGGAGGCTTACGCACGGTTTGGAAATATCTTAAATCGGTGCTTCCGACTTCTTCGTCGCTTCCGAGTATCATGCGGATTGTAAAGGGAAGTTTGATGTTATTTTCCTTGAAATAGCGCATGGTGTAAAGACCTTGAATAAAAGGCCCTTTATCGTCGTGTGTGCCTCTGCCCATCAAAAGACCATCTTTGACAGTAAGAGCGTAAGGTTCAACACTCCAACCGTCACCTGCGGGGACAACGTCAAGATGGCATACAATACCAACTTCCTTTTCGCTGTCGCCGTAAAGTACGCTAAGACATCTGTAATCGTGGTTTTCGACGGTAAAACCGTATCTTTTAGCAATTTCAGCGGCTTTATCAAGCGCATCGGCACATGCCTTGCCGAAAGGATAGTCCCCCTGGGCATCGCCTGCAACGGAGGGGATAGCGATTATTTCCGCAAGGTCATCAATAGCCTGTTTGCGTATTTCGGGGTTTGCAAAATATTCATTGATAGCATTTTCAATGCTCATAGTGTTACTCCTATTCGGAAAATCCTTCACGCAGTTTATACAGAGCATCTGCAAAACGATTTTCGGTTTCTCTGATAGATTGGCTCATTTCGTTTTGACGAGCGCGGAATTCATCCGCAGCGGCAGAAACCGATTCGCACTTGCGTTTGGTTTCTTCGATAAGCTTGCTTGCTTCGCTTTCGGCGCGCATACGTATAGATTTAGCCTCTGTTTCACTGGTGCGACGGGCATTGGTAAGTATAACCGCAGCTTCTTTTTCGGCGTTTTTAACGATATCGGCAGCACGTTTGTCAGCGAGTACCATTTTTTCGCCTATCTCGGCAAAGAGAATATCGTATTCCTTTTGCTTTTCGATAATTTCTGCGGCGTGTTCACGTTCGTTTTGGTCGCTTAACGTGCGAAGCTCGGCAATTTCGCTTTTGAGCCTTTCGTTTTCGACCTCAAGAGCGCGAAGTTTATCAGTAAGCTCATTTTCATTTTGCGCATACTTGTCGCTGAGAGAGATGATAAATTCATCAACCTCGTTTGTGTCATAACCTTTAAAACTTTTTTTGAATACAGTTTCAGCCAAAATTCTCACCTTATCCCTTCGAGCATATATCATAAATATACCATAACATACAGAAAAAGTCAATATTTCCATATTTTAAATAGTCAGCTGTTTTTAGAGGTGATAACGATTTTAGAAACGTTAAAAAACATCGTATGGGGAATGCCGACTCTCCTGCTTTTGCTCGTCTCCGGTATATATTTTACCAAAAAATCTGCTTTTTATCGTCCGAAAACGATACTAAAAATATGTAACGATACGTTAGGCTCGTTAAAAAAACGAAACAATGACGGAATTTCACCCTTTAAAGCGGTTGCGACTGCTTTGGGCGGAACCGTCGGGGTGGGGAGTATTATCGGTGTCGGTTACGGAATCGCGGTAGGCGGTGCAGGCAGTATATTTTGGATGTGGGTATGCTCGTTTTTCGGTATGGGTTTAAAGTATGCCGAGGTTGCCGTTGCGCTTAATCGACGACAGCATATAGACGGGAAACCCATAGGCGGAGCACAAGTACGTCTAAAAGGTTTGGGATATACGAAAACGTCTGCTGTGTTTTGTATATTTTGCGTTGCAGCATCGTTCGGAACCGGAAATTTAACCCAAGTAGGCTCTATGTCATCGTTTTTCGCTTCTGTTGGGTTATCCAAAGTTGTCTGCGCGATACTCTGTTTTGCGGTAATATCTTTTGCGGTTTTCGGGGGCAGAGAGAGGATTGCCGATATAAACGCGTTTATAGTTCCGTCGGCGTCGGGGATATATCTGCTCGCGTGTGTTTTTTTACTTATAATCAATTTTCAAAACATAATCCCGTCGTTTGAATGCATCTTTCGCGAGGCGTTTGGCATATCGGCAATAAGCGGAGGTTTTTCGGGTGCGTTGCTTTCCCACACTATTAGGGAAGGGTTTGCACGAAGTATGTTTTCAAACGAAGCGGGCATGGGTTCTTCGCCTCTTGCGCACGCCACGGTTGAACATTCTTCGCCCGACGTTCAGGCAAAGTGGGGAATATTCGAAATATTCTTCGATACGTTTGTCGTTTCAACTATAACCGCACTTTGTCTACTTTCAAGCGGATTCACAGCTCCTGCGGATATGTTTGTTTCGGCTTTCGGGAGGGGTGGCGGTTTGGCGTTTTTGCTGCTTACTGCGGTGTTTGCTTTTGCTTCGGTGATAAGCTGGTGTTACTATGCCGAATGTTGTCTTGCATTTCTTTTTAAAAAAAGCAAACGAGTAACTAAAATATACCGCGCTATGTTTTCCGCCATGTCTTGCTTTGGCGTTTTTCTTTCGGGGGGCACCGTTTGGGTGATTTCCGATATACTTAATGCATTGATGATGTTTCCGAATTTGTTTTTGCTTTTCAAATGCAGAAAAGAAATAGAAAGGATAGATTGACGTTTATGTGGTATCACGAAGAACTGAAGAATCTTTATTCAAGCCTTAATTCTTCCAAAAACGGACTGACGACCGAGCAGGCGTACAAACATGCCGAAAAATACGGAAGAAACGAACTTGCAACCGTAAAGAAAAAGAGCTTTCTCAGACGGTTTTTCGAAGCGCTTGCGGACAGAATGACGATTGTGTTGCTTATTGCGTCGGCGGTTTCGTTTGTGACTTCATATATTTCGGGCGATGGATATGCCGACTCGATAATTATACTCGTTATCGTGCTTGTGAACGGACTTATTGCCGTTATTCAGGAAAGCCGTGCCGAAAAGGCGCTTGAAGCATTGAAAAAAATGACCTCTCCCGAAACTTCGGTTTTGCGCGATGGAAAAATAACGAAGATACCCAGCAGTATGATTGTTCCGGGCGACGTATTTATGCTGGAAAAAGGCGATATTGTTCCTTGCGATGCAAGACTTATAGATTCTAACGAGCTTTTGCTTGACGAATCTGCGCTTACCGGCGAGTCGGTAGGCGTTTTTAAGGACCACAAGGCAACTCCGAGAGAAAACGCGCCTATTTCCGAAGCGTCAAATTCGGTATTTACGTCTGCTCACGTAATCTCGGGCAGAGGAATAGCGCTTGCCGTAAAAACGGGAATGTCAACCTGTGTGGGCGAGATTGCGGGTATGATAAGCGGAGACAGTGAAAAAACTCCGCTTCAAAAACGACTCGCTAAATTAAGCGTACTTCTCGGCAATATAACTATCGGTATATGTGTGCTGATATTCGTCTTTTCGTTGCTTAAGGAGATGGACATAGGCGAAATGTTTATGACGTCGGTTTCGCTTTCGGTAGCCGCGATTCCCGAGGGGCTACCTGCCATAGTTACGGTTGTTCTTTCAGCAGGCGTGCAGACTATGGCACGTCGCAAAGCGGTTGTAAAACGGCTTCCTGCTGTAGAAACTTTGGGCTGTGCTCAGGTAATATGTTCTGATAAAACAGGTACGCTCACCTGCAACAAAATGACGGTTACGTCGGTTTTCGGCAACGTGGAGGAACTTATAAATGCTTTCGCGTTGTGTAATAACGATTCATCTCCTACCGAGCTTGCATTGACGGCATACGTCGATTCGGTTGACGAGATTCGGGATAAATATCCTCGCGTTTATGAAATACCGTTTGATTCGGTAAAGAAATTCATGCTTACGGTGAACAAAAGTGAAAAGGGGTACGTGGTCTACCTTAAAGGTGCGCCCGACGTAATCTCGCGATATTGCCAAGAAGACGAAAAGCTGATTACCGAGCATACGTCAGAGATGACTTGGCAGGCGTTACGCGTTATCTGCTTTGCAAAATGTGAAATGGCGTCTATGCCCCAAAATCCTCTGTCGTGCAGATTTAAATTCATCGGGCTTTGCGGTATTTACGACCCTCCGCGTCCCGAGGCTGCAGAGGCGGTAAAGGTCTGCCGACAAGCAGGGATACGTCCTATAATGATAACAGGTGACCATCCCGACACCGCACGTGCAATAGCGATAAAAATAGGAATGATAGGACCGCATGACGATGTAAAGACCGAAAAAGAATTATCCTCGCTTAACGAACGCGAATTTATAAAAGCGGTCGAAAAGTGTAACGTGTTTGCGCGTGTAACACCCTCGTTTAAACTCAGAGTAGTGTCTGCGCTCAAATCGAAAGGCTACGTTGTTGCGATGACGGGTGACGGTGTAAACGATGCACCTGCGCTTAAGAAAGCCGACATCGGTTGTGCCATGGGCATAAGCGGTACAGAGGTTGCAAAAGAATCGGCGGATATGATTCTTACCGACGATAATTTCTCGACCGTAGTTTCTGCCGTTAAAGAGGGCAGAGGTATATACGAAAATATCAAACGTGCGGTGCATTTTTTGTTGTCTTGCAATATAGGCGAGCTTTTTACGGTGTTCTTTTCGATACTCGTTTCGCTTCCGTCACCGCTTTCGGCGATACAGCTTTTATGGGTTAATCTTACAACCGATTCTCTCCCTGCTATTGCGTTGGGACTCGAACGTGCGCCCGACAGCGTAATGCTACGCCCTCCCGTAAAGCCCGATTCTCCTTTGTTTTCGGGCAGACGTGTTGCGAGAATAATGTTTGAGGGTATACTTATAGGTACGTTGGCTATATCTGCATTTGTGTTCGGAACCAATATGCGCGGTTTTGAAGTGGGCAGAACGATGAGTTTTCTTGTTCTCGGTTCGTCACAGTTGTTTCATTCGTTTAACATGAGAAGCGAAAAAAGTATACTGTCGGGCGATACGAAGAAAAACCCGTTTATATGGATTGCTTTCTTCTTGTGCTTGGTTATGCAAACGTCAGTTATTTTAATTCCGTCGGCGTCGGGCTTGTTTGGATTGACCTCGCTTACCGTTTACGAGTGGGCAATATCATTCGCTATTGCCGTATGTCCTCTTGTAACTTGCGAAATTTACAAATTCTTAAAAAAATAACATACAATTATTAATTTATGAAGTTTATTATCCTCTTATTATCAAATTGTTAAAAGAGGGTTTTGGGGAATGGAAAGAAAACCTTTTTATCTAAATACTCCTATTAAACTTGCAGAAAGTGAAATGATACGAATTCGTGGCAGACATACTGTCGAAGACGGATGTTTGGCTTTCGATTGGACCAACAGCGGTTTTGCGTTTGCATTTAACGGCATCGGTTTTATTCTCTCGCTCGGAGAATACGTTTGTGATGAACCTGCGTATGTCAGGATAACCGTTGACGGGTTGCATACTCAACGTTTTGCCGTAGTTAATGGTAGCGAGAAGCTAATAGTTGAGGGACTGCCCGATAAACGTCACCGTGTCGAAGTGTTGAAGATTACCGAGGGTAACAGCAGACTGAAGTTCGATACGATTTCGCTTCTCGGAAGCGGCGCATCGTTGCGTAACCCACCCTTTAACAGCCCCAGAAGAATAGAATTTATAGGCGATTCGATAACCTGCGGTTACGGTGTTTTGGGTGCCTCTACCGACCCGACTTTTGTTACATATCAGCAAGACGGTACTTATTCGTATGCCTACCTTACTGCCGAAAAATTCGGTGCAGATGCAAGATATATTGCGATTTCGGGCAAAGGTATTGTATGTAACTGCAAGGGTGACCGAGAAGACGTTAAGGGCGGAGAATATTATAACCGACTCACTCGAGAGGGCGGTGAATGCAACGACGACTGGGTAGCAGACGTGGTTGTAATAAATTTAGGCACCAACGATGCAGGCGGACCTGCACCCGATGACGAATTTGCTGTTGCGGCAACGGATTTGATTAAAAAGGTTCGTGCACGTTACGAAAAAGCCCATATTATATGGATGTACGGCCTTATGAGCAATCTCTATGCCGAAACCTTGCGTAGCACGATACGTGAAATTTCAAAAACCGACGACAAGGTACACTTCCTTTTTGTCGACTCTATTTCAGGTAATGAAGCCGAAATAGGCGCAAACGGACATCCCAACGTTCGCGCAAGTATACGCGCAAGCGCGCTTTTGTATAAAAAGATACGTGCTTTGACTCTTTGGCGCGGCAAAGCAAATACTGACGAAGAAGAATAAATTAATTAAAGGTTTTCCGTATTGTTTTTTGCGGAAAACCTTTGTTTTTTGTGTTTTGTATTGACAAAAAGGCTTTGGTAAATTATAAATATAAAGGATAGTTATTAAACGGAGAAACGATATGTCTGCAAAAAAGAAAGAGATAAAACAAATCCCCGTTTGGTTGGCATTTATTTTGGTTTTGATAGCCTTTGCCGCAATGGGAATGTTTCTTGTATATATGTTTTCATCGGGTAGTAGTGATACTTCTTCGCAACTCGACACGTCTTTTGAGCAAAGCTTTGATACCGAAAATAGTGTCGAACCGCCTCCTGTTGAAGTTGAAGTAAAAGACACTATGGCGGATGCAAACGTAGGCGATGCGGTGATTTTCGGTCGTTACGAGCAAAATGCCCTATATGACGGTGTTGAACCGCTTGAATGGATAGTGCTCGAAAAGCAAGAGGATAAAATTCTTCTTATAAGCCGTTACTGTATAGAAGCAATGCCGTATAATACCGAAAGACAAGACGTTTCGTGGGAAGACAGTACCTTACGTGCCGTTCTTAACGACAGATTTCTTAAAAACGCGTTTGATGAAAACGAAGAAAAGTCGTTAATCACCATAAACGGCGATAAGGTTTCCATGCTTTCGGTTGCCGATGCAAAGAAATATTACGAATACGATTCATGGCGTGCTGCTTCTGCTACCGAATTAGCGTCAGGCATGGGCGCGCGTGTTGAAGACGGATTTTGCTGGTGGTGGCTTATTGATAAGGGAAATATCGCGAATTCGGCTTCCTACGTTCATTTCGACGGTACGGTTCAGGAAAAAGGCTTTGCCGTTGACTATAATTTGGTTGCCGTTCGCCCGATTATCTGGGTAAGTGCGGATGCCGAAAACAAAACGGATGATGTAAGTATAACCGATTCGAGCGTGGATTCAAGTTCTGAAATAAGTGAATAAACGTAAAGAAGACCGTCTATTGCAGACGGTCTTGTGTTTTTATATATCGTTTATTGATTAAATGCAGTAATTGCGGCACGTATCGAAAAATCGTTATCCGAGAGAAGTTTTTCGGATTCTTCGTAGGGAAGACCTGTGATGTCGCAGGTGATACGTATCATTCTGTCGCGTAGTTTGATATTGGACGGTTCGAGATTTACCATTAAATTTTCGTATACGTGTCCTAATTTTATCATTACTGCGGTAGAAATCATATTGAGTATCATTTTGTGGGCAGTACCCGCCTTCATACGGGTGGAACCTGTGACTACTTCGGCACCCGTGTCGGGATGAATACCGATTTCGGCAATCTTTTCGATGGGACAATCCTCGTTACAACTAAGCGCAATCGTAAGCGCACCTGCTTTGTTTGCGGTTTCAAGTGCTCCGATGACATAGGCTGCACCGCCGGAAACCGAAATGCCGACGATAGAATCTTTTTCGGTTATGCCGTATGCAGAAAGGTCACGGCAACCGTCGTCATAGCTGTCCTCCTCGGCTTCTCCCGCGCGGCTAAGCGCTGCGTTACCGCCTGCCATAATGCCGATTACGGTATCGTAAGACACGCCGTAGGTGGGCGGACATTCTGAAGCGTCCAACACACCAAGTCGTCCCGAAGTGCCACATCCGACGTAAAACAGTCTGCCACCCTGGTCCATACGTTTGGTGATGGCATCTACCGCAAATCCCGTACGCT
>JAZRUB010000056.1:0-10027 GCA_045652305.1 Eubacteriales bacterium | reverse complement strand
GTTCTCGAACAAGATAATCGACACACGTAGCCCCAACGGAGTACAAAAGGACTTTACCGATTTTATAATCCTCGACAATATGTATCAAAAAGCGTTGTCAAGCGAAGATATCGAGGTATTTATACTCTTTTCGGGCGACGGACATTTTAGCTCGGTCACGTCGTTTTTGAAGAATTTTTATCACAAGCAAGTGGTTATTTACGGAGTAAACGGTTCGTTTTCAAAACAACTGCGCGAAACCGCAAACGTATTTTATACTCTCCCCACCGAACAAGATGTTAACGGCAGTTTTTACAAGACGATTTTCGATTATCTTAAATCCAGTCCAAATCCAAGTTATAACGAAGCAATAGAAACCGCTTCTAAAAAGCATCGCGGTAAAGCATCTAAGCAAAACATCGCTCATGCGATGAAAACGCTTACAGAAAATGACGTTATCTCGGAACGCTCTATCGCTATGAATAAGGGCAAAAAGAAGAAAATGCTGTTCGTAGATTGGGAAAAAGCAGAAAAATATGTGTCTGTCGATTAAAAAAGCAGATGAAATTTCAAAAAGCTATTGTAAAACGACAATAAGTGTGGTATAATAACTGCATAAAGAACAGTAAGTTATCAAGAGAGGGTGCAAACCCTCTCTTGAGTCTTGAATGGAGGATTTATGGCGGACAGAAAAACCAATATCGCTACAAAAGTTAAATCTGCAGTAGAAAACGTCATAGTTGATGCAGGCTATACACTTTGGGACGTGTCTTATTACAAAGAAGGCCCCGAAATGATTTTGGAAGTTTCTATCGACAAAGCAGGCGGCATTTCCATTAACGACTGCTCTGCAGTAACTAAACTTATCGAACCGATTATCGATGAGTTGGACCCGATAGAAGAGAGTTATTGTCTGCAGGTTTCATCTGCAGGTACTGTCAGACCGCTCGACAAGGATGAGCACATTCAATTCGCTTGTGACAACCAACTTAATGCTACAATAGGTCTTTACGTTGCAGTTGATGGCAAGAAGGAATACAGCGGTGTGATTGAATCGTTCGATAACGAAAACGTCACGCTCGTAAGCGACGGTGTAGCTTACACATTTGGCAAAAAACAAATTTCTAAAATAAATGCCGAATTCGAAACCGAAATCGAGGAAGAAACGGCAGAAACCAATAAGGAGAAAGAAGATGAATAAGGAACTGTTCGAGGCACTTAACGTACTCGAAAAGGAAAAAGGCATTTCCAAGGAATACATGATTGAAAAAATCGAAGCAGCTTTGCTTTCCGCATTCCGTAAGGAAAATGCAGGTAATGAAAACGCAAGAGTAAAATTAGACCCTGTAAAGCAAGACGTCAAGCTTTATAAGCAACTTACGGTTGTTGAAGAAGTTACCAATGAACAAACCGAAATCTCGCTTGACGATGCTCACATGAAATCCAAAAGATACAAACTCGGCGATATTTACGAAATCGAAATGAAAACCAAGACTTTCGGACGAATCGCCGCACAAGCAGCAAAGCAGGTAATTATTCAGGGTATTCGTGAAGCTGAACGTGGAAACATGATACGCGAATACGAAGAAAAGAAGGAAGAAATCGTTTCTGCAGTTGTTGTTAGAGTCGACCCGACCACCTCAAACGCAACTCTTGAAATCGGCAAGAACGAAATGGTATTGTTCCGTAACGAACAGATACCCGGCGAAAACTTGCAGGTTGGTGACAGAATAAAGGTATTTATTACCGAAATTAAAAAAGAAATGCGCGGACCGAGTATCGTTTTGTCGCGTGTACATCCCGGTCTTGTTACCCGTCTTTTCGAACTTGAAGTTCCCGAAATAAAAGACGGCACCGTTGAAATCAAGCGTATCGCACGTGAAGCAGGCAGCCGTACCAAAATAGCGGTTATGTCTAACGATGAACACGTAGATGCGATTGGCGCATGTATCGGTCCCAAGGGCGCAAGAAAGAACAACATCACAAACGAACTCTTGGGCGAAAAACTTGACATTATCCGTTACAGCGAGGATACGGAAGCGTTCATAAGCGGGGCTCTCGCTCCTGCGACAGTCGATTCGGTTGTTAAACTTCCCGATTCCGACAGGTCCTACCGCGTTACCGTTGCAGACGACCAGCTTTCTCTCGCTATCGGTAAAGAAGGTCAAAATGCAAGACTTGCCGCAAAGTTAACCGGATTTAAAATCGACATAAAGAGCAGTCGAAGCGTTAACGAGGACTAAGCGGTTCGGAGGCAAATCTTGACAGAAAAAAAGATGCCGATGCGAAAATGCATCGGATGCAACGAAATGAAGGATAAAAAAGAACTTATCCGTATCGTTCGCAACAGTTCAGGCGAAATAGACGTAGACCCTATCGGGAAAATGCCTGGCAGAGGTGCTTATATCTGCAAATCCGTCAACTGTTTTGATACCGCTTTTAAAGCGAAGCGTTTAGAACGTGCATTCAAAAACAGAATTCCCGATGACGTTTACATGAAATTACGCGAAGTTTTGGAAGAGAATTGCAAATAAGGAGCAATAATCTTGAAGAAGAACACATTATTGGTTATCGGACTCGCGGCGAGAGCAAGAGGAATAGTAATCGGCACTAATCAGGTGTTGGAAGCTGTTCGCAATAAAAAAGCGAAATTGGTGCTTATCGCAAGTGACGTTTCGGATAACACGTATAAAAACCTAACGGATAAGTCCTTGTATTATTCGGTCAATGCCGTTCAAACAGACGCGACAACCGAAGAACTCGGCAAAGCAGTAGGACACAGCAATACTGCCGCAATCGCTTTTATCGATGCAAATTTCGTAAAAGCGTATGAGAAAAGTTTATCGAGTGATAAATAATCCGACCAGAAAAGAGGGATATTACTTATGGCAACAACGAGTGAGAAATATAGAATCAACGCCCTTGCAAAAGATTTTGACATAAAGAGCAAGGATTTAATAACTATACTTGATGAAGCAGGTTTTGCCGGAAGAACACACATGGCGGTTCTTGACGAAGCGGAGCTTAGCATCATTTTCGAAACTCTCACCCAAAAGAACGAGGTGGATATTACCGCGTTCTTTAAAGAGTACGACGACAAGAAAAACAAAAAGAAAGAAGAACAGCGCAAAGCCGAGGAAGCTGCACGTGAAGCAGCCGCAGAAGAAAAGCGCAAAAAGAAGGCTGCAGCAGGTGTTCAACAGCAACCGCAAAAGAAGCGTTCGAGAGACGAAGTGCGCGTCGTAGATACTCGCGGTACTACCAACGTCGACCTTTCTAAATACGACGAAAAAATATTAAAGTACGATTCTGTTGTTCCCGAAACACAGACGAGCGTACAAAAAATCAAGAAGAAGAACAAGTTTGCCGACCAACAAAAAGGCAAAAAGCAGTTCGACAAGAGCAGACAACAGCAACTTCAGAAGCAAGCACAAAAGCCGAAGCCTGTTCAGCTCAAAATAACCGTTCCCGATACCATAAGCGTTACCGAGCTTGCATCGCGTATGAAAACCGCAGCAGCAGAGGTTATCAAAAAACTCATGGGAATGGGTATGATGGTTTCGGTAAACGAATCTATCGACTACGATACTGCATACCTTATTGCCGATGAATTCGGAATCAAGGTTGAAAAAGAAGTTGTTGTTACGCTTGAAGATAAACTCTTTGACGAAAGCGAAGACAGCGCAGAAAACCTCACCGACCGTGCGCCCGTTGTAGTTGTAATGGGACACGTTGACCACGGTAAGACCTCGTTGCTCGACGCTATCCGCGATACGCACGTAACCGCAGGTGAAGCAGGCGGTATTACTCAGCACATCGGTGCGTACCGCGTTAATATCGGCGAACGCGAAATCACATTCCTTGATACTCCCGGCCACGCGGCGTTTACCGCTATGCGTGCACGTGGTGCTAACCTTACCGACGTAGCCGTTTTGGTAGTTGCCGCAGACGACGGTATTATGCCTCAAACGGTTGAAGCTATAAACCACGCAAAAGCAGCAGGTGTTACGATTATTGTTGCAATTAACAAAATCGACCGCCTCGGTGCAGACCCCGACAGAGTTAAAACCGAACTCACAAAATACGAACTTGTCCCTGAAGAATGGGGCGGTGATACTATTTGCGTTCCCGTTTCCGCACTTCACAGACAGGGTATAAAAGAACTTCTTGAAATGATTACCCTCTCGGCAGATATGCTCGAACTCAAAGCTAATCCCAACAGAGCAGCAAAGGGTGTAGTTATCGAAGCGCGTCTTGACAAGGGCAAGGGCGCAGTTGCTACTCTTCTTGTACAGAATGGTACTTTGAAGAACGGCGATATCATCATCGCAGGCACTTCGGTTGGTAGAGTAAGAGTTATGACCGACGACAAGGGCAGAAAGCTTGCATCTGCAGGTCCTTCTGTTCCTGTTGAAATAATGGGTCTTTCGGAAGTTCCCGAAGCAGGCGATTTGTTCAGCGCAGTCAGCGACGAAAGAATGGCAAGAGAACTCGCAGAACAGCGCAAAGCAAAGAAGAAAGAGGAAGAACAAAACAGCAACAAGGTTAGCCTTGACGACCTCTTCTCGCAAATCGAAAGCGGTATCAAAAATCTCAATATTATTATCAAAGCAGACGTTCAGGGTTCGGCAGAAGCAGTTAAGGCAAGTCTTGCCAAGCTTTCGAACGAAGAAGTTAAGGTTGCCGTACTTCACGCAGCAGCAGGCGGTATCACCGAAAGCGACGTTATGCTCGCGAACGCATCGAACGCGATTATCGTCGGATTTAACGTACGTCCCGACAAAAACGCTATCGATATGGCGGCAAGAGATAAAGTTGAAATACGCACTTACCGCGTAATTTACGACTGTATCGAAGAAATCGAAGCAGCGCTTAAGGGTATGCTTGCACCTAAATTCAGAGAAAACGTTATCGGTCATGCCGAGGTACGTAACGCTATCCACGTTCCTAACGTCGGCACGATTGCAGGTTCGTACGTACAAGACGGTAAGATTTCCAGAAATGCCATGGTACGTGTTGTACGTGACGGTATCGTTATTTACGAAGACAAAATCGCATCTCTCAAAAGATTCAAGGACGATGCAAAAGAAGTTCTTCAATCCTTTGAATGCGGTATCGGTCTTGAAAAGTTCAACGATATTAAAATCGGCGATATTCTCGAAGCCTATATTATGGAGGAAATCGAGCGTTAATGGCTGGACACAGGCAGGATAAATTAAACAATGCGGTTTGTCTTGAACTTGCCGCAATAATCAGGGAGGTCAAAGACCCTCGCGTATCGGGCGCATTCGTCAGCATTGTCGGTGCGAACGTATCACCCGACCTTAGTACCGCAAGGATATTTTACAGCGTTTTGGGTAATGACGAGGGCGTGCAAAAAGGTCTTGTTTCGGCGACCGGATTTATTCGCAGCGAACTTGCGAAAAGACTAAATCTGCGTATCACACCGAAATTGACTTTCGTTCGTGACAACAACACCGAACGCGCAATGAACATCTCCCAAATACTCAAAGACATTGAAGGTTAAAATATGGAACTTTTATCCATTAAACAAGCCGCCGCATTCCTAACGGGGTGCGACGGCTACCTCATATATACCCACGCATCGCCCGACGGTGATACAATCGGCTCGGCAACGGCACTTGCGCTTATGTTGCGCAAATTGGGAAAGACGGCTAACGCCTTTTCGGTAGACGGTATTCCCGAAAAACTCGACTTTATCCCTACCGGCGATGTTTTCCTAACAGACGAGCCCGATGGTACATCCAAATACACGCTTATAAGTGTAGACGTGGCAGGCCCTAAAATGTTAGTGGGCGCAAAAAACAGGTCTTTTGCTTTATCTATCGACCACCACAAAGTCAACACTATTGAATGCGACAGATTGCTTGTTATGAGCGACCGTATCGCGTGTGGCGAGATAATCTTTATGCTTATGGAAGAACTCGGTGTCTCTCTCGACAGGAATATTGCCGAATGTTTGTACGCGGCAATTTCTTCTGACAGCGGTGGTTTCCGTTACGACGCGACCAAGCCCGAAACACATATCATGGCGGCGAAATGTTTAGAAACAGGCATCGACTTTGCTGAAATTAACAGAAGACTTTTCGAAAGCAAAACACAGCCTCAGGTAAACTTGATTAAAACTGCATACCAAAAGCTTGAGCTTATCCGCAACGGCAAATTTGCTATAGTTGCAATTACGCCCGAGGAAGTAGAACAGTGCGGTGCTACCGAACTTGATTTCGACTGCATAAACCCTATCCCTCGTGAGATTGCAGGTGTTCTTGCCTCGGCAGTGATTAGACAAAAAACAGGTGTAGTTAAGATTTCCATGCGTTCGAATGCCGACATTGACGTAGCAGAACTCGCAAAGCGCTACGGTGGCGGCGGACACTACCACGCGGCAGGTTTTTCTGTAAACGGAAGTTTTGACGATGCGGTAGAGATTGTAAGAAACCTCTTTTCGGAGATAGCTATATGAACACTCCAAGCGGAATTATTGTTATAGACAAGCCAAGCGGAATAACCTCGCACAACTGTATTTCAAAACTTCGTTATCTACTTAAACAACGCAAAATCGGCCATTGCGGAACTCTCGACCCGATGGCATCGGGCGTGTTGCCGATAATGATAGGTTCGGCAGTGAAAGCAAGTGAATTTCTCGTAGAGCACGACAAACGCTATTTTGCAGGTATAAAGTTGGGAACAACAACTACTACCGAAGATACCACCGGCGAAGTGTTAAGCGAATATAGTGGCGATTTGCCTACATTCGAGCAATTTGCAGAGGTTGCAAAGTCATTTGAGGGCGAAATAATGCAGACACCGCCCATGTATTCGGCACTAAAAGTAGGCGGTGTTAAGTTATTAGACCTTGCACGAGAGGGCGTAACTATTGAACGCAAAGCGAGAAAGGTAAATATCTATTCCTGCGAACCTATAAAGCGCGATGACGGTTTTTATCTCGACGTTAAATGTTCTCGCGGTACATATATCCGTACGCTTTGTGCCGACATAGGCGAAAAATTAGGTTGCGGTGCATGTATGAGTTCGCTTTCGCGTACCGAAGTCGGTGTTTTCAAGCGCGAAGATGCAATCATATTTGACGACCTTAACGACATGAGCGTGGATGAAATACTTTCGCACCTCATCCCCGTTGAAAATATGTTCATGCATCTACCTCAAGCAAGTATGGACGCCTTTTTCAACCGACTTTATTCTCACGGAGAGAAGATAAAGTTAGGCAAACTCCGCAAAATACACGGCGAAGTCGGTGATTTGTTCAGAATTTACGACGAAAACGGTTTTTATTCGTTAGGCGAAATAACCGAAATCGATGGTATTAAATATTTTTATCAAAAAAAATCTTTCAGATAACAATGAAACATCCCAAAACTTCAGGTTTTGGGGTGTTTTTCTATTATTTATTTCTTCCGGTCCTATGGTACAACATTTTTTGACAGAACAATTTGATATTATAATATCAGATTCTTTGTTTTGGAGTGGAAAAGATGGATTTTTCGGCAGTTCTAAATGCGATTAAAAAAGACAAAACGGTTTTGCTTAACGTAGACGAGCTTACGCCTAACCCCTTACAGCCGAGGCGAAGCTTTGACAAAGAGGAACTGCAAGCGCTGTCAACAAGCATTAAAACATACGGTTTAATCCAGCCCGTCGCGGTGAAAAAAATAGAGTCGCTCCCCTATCCGATGCCGAAAAGTAAAGCCAAATATGAAATTATCGCAGGCGAACGCCGTTGGCGTGCTTCTAAGATGGCAGGACTTTCACAAATCCCCTGCACAGTTTTTGAAATTGACCGTCAAGGCAGTGCAATGATGGCACTTGTCGAGAATCTGCAAAGGAGTGACCTATCCTATTTCGAAGAAGCGTTAGCAATGCAAACTCTAATGCTTATGACCGAAATGCCGCAAGGCGAGCTTGCACACGCTCTTGCGATATCACAATCCACGTTGTCGAACAAACTTCGTCTGTTGCGCCTATCAGAACGAGAGCGTTTAATAGCCGTAGAGCATAACTTCTCGGAACGGCATTGCAGGGCATTAGTGCGTATTAATTCCGAACAAGAACGCTTACCCGTGATAGCAAAGATAGTCACCGAAAAGCTGTCCGCACCCGAAACGGAAAATCTTATCGAAGAATATCTTAATCAGTCCTCCTACGAACCATCACCCAAAAGAGCAAAAAAGAAAAAAGCCTTTATAAAAGGCAGAATCGGAGATATGCGACCGCTTTTCAACACTATTGACAAGGCACTTAAGCTTCTTCACAGTTCAGGATACAAAACGAGTTGGGATAAAGAAGAAAAAGAAAACGAATTGATTGTCAAATTACGCATTGCGAAATAAATACAACAGTTTTTCAATTTTTTTCATTTCATTGACATATATCGACATCTGTGGTAAAATCATATCCAATAAATCAAAAAGGATATGCTATGGAATTCGAATACATAATACTTGATTTCATCCGTGAAACCTTTAGCAATGCTTTCATGGATGCGGTGATGAAATTCATCACATTTTTCGGCAACGGCGGTTGGTTTTGGATTGCTTTGGGACTGACGCTTGCCGTATTCCCGAAAACCCGAAAGATTGGCATTACGGTTTGCCTTGCGTTGCTTATAAATCTTATCATCTGCAACATCACCTTAAAACCTCTTATCGCGCGTACACGCCCGTATGATTTGAGAGATGGCATTGCGCTGATAATTGATTCGCCCCACGATTTCTCATTCCCGTCGGGACACACCTCCGCTTCTTTCGCCGCCGCTTGTGCTGTTTTTGCCTATAACAAAAAGTGGCTTGGCACCTTGGCAGTTGTATTTGCGACGTTTATTGCGTTTTCTCGACTTTATCTATACGTTCACTTCCCGACCGATATTTTGGGCGGTATAGTTGTCGGCATTCTTTCCGCAGCAGCATCGTTTTTCGTTGTGAAAACGGTATATAAAAAGCTTGAATCAATCGGTAAATAATATTAAAAAAGAGGTTGTAAAAACAACCTCTTTCTTTTTTATTCTTTTACTTGTTGCATTTCTTCTGATTTTGCTGCCTGACTGTTAATCACCGCTGGGTCGCGGAATGTAGGAACAACCTCGGCAATGGCTGTTTTAATCGCATCCGAACCGAGTGTGGTGTTCGATTTCTCGACAGCATCGGAAAGTAATTTAAGACGACGGTCAACCTCATCACGAGAGAGAGGCGCATCGCGTTCGATAAAAATCATATTGTTATCGGTTTTATCAAGTGTTTCGGTCTTTATAAGCAGTTCCTCATAAAGCTTTTCACCGGGACGAAGACCGATTTCTTCGATTTTTATCTCGGTTTCGGGTTCGAATCCCGAAAGTCTTATCATATTACGCGCAAGGTCGTAGATACGCACGGGTTTGCCCATGTCAAGCACGAACAACTCGCCGTTCTTCGCCATTGCACCCGCCTCCATAACGAGCTGGCTTGCTTCGAGTATGGTCATAAAATAACGAATAATACGTTTGTCGGTTATCGTTATGGGACCGCCGTTTGCGATTTGTTGTTTAAACAGCGGAATTACCGAACCGTTAGAACCGAGAACGTTACCGAACCTTACTGCAGCAAAAGAAGTTTGGCTGTCTGCACGGCTTTGAACAATCATTTCGCAGACACGCTTGGATGCACCCATTATGTTAGTAGGGTTAACCGCTTTGTCGGTGGAAATAAGTATGAATTTCTTAACGCCGTATTTTTCCGCCATGTCGACGGTATTATACGTGCCGAATACATTGTTTTTGATTGCTTCGCAACCGCTTTGCTCCATAAGCGGAACGTGCTTATGCGCAGCGGCATGGAACACGACGTCGGGACGATAATTTGCAAAAATGCAGTCCAAACGTATTCTGTCACGCACCGAACCTATTTCAACTGCAAAGTCAAGGTTGTTTCCATAAGTACGCGCAAGCTGTTGTTGAATTTCGTATGCGTTGTTTTCGTAAATATCAAATATTATAAGTTTTTTGGGATTGCATTTTGCTATCTGACGGCAAAGTTCA
>JAZRUB010000055.1:0-4120 GCA_045652305.1 Eubacteriales bacterium | reverse complement strand
GCACTTTCAAGACAGAACATCCGTATCGACGTTCCCTCTCGTTTTACGGTAGGTATCTCTACCGAGCCGAGCGTAATGCAGAACGCAGCGGAAAGATTGCTTGGTTTACAGTTGGCAGATATTCAAGAACTTTCTAAAGATATTATTTTCGGTCAGTTGCGTCTTATCATCGCAACGATGGATATTGAAGAAATCAACACCGACAGAGATAAATTCTTAGAGGCAGTTTCGCGTAACGTTGAAGTTGAACTTAAAAAGATTGGTTTAAGACTTATCAACGTTAACCTTACCGACATCAGCGACGAAAGCGGATACATCGCCGCGCTTGGTAAAGAGGCGGCTGCAAAGGCTATTAACGATGCTAAAAAGAGCGTTGCCGAAAAAGAACGCGACGGTGCTATCGGTGAAGCAAACGCGAAGATGGACGAACGTATTAACGTTTCGAAAGCGGATGCAGAGGCTATTCAGGGTGAAAACCTTGCAAAAACCGAAATCGCTATGTCTAACGCAACCCTCCGTGAAAAACAGGCAGAGGCTTTGAGAATCGCTACCGCGGCAGAAAAAATCCAAGCGGCAAAAGCGCTTGAAGAAGCATATTCTGCAGAAAAAGAAGCAGAACAGGCAAGAAGTGCGCGTGAAAAGGCAACCTTGGAAGCCGACGTTATCGTTCAGACCGAAATCAACAAGCGTCAGATAGAGCTTGAAGCAGAAGCTGAAGCAGAAAAAATCAGACGCAAGGCACAAGGTGAAGCAGACGCTATCTATGCAAGAATGGAAGCTGAAGCACGCGGTATGGAAGAAATACTCCGCAAGCAAGCGGCAGGTTTTGCAGAAATCGTAAAGAGCGCAAACGGCGATGCCGAAGCAGCGCTGAAACTCCTTATTGCCGACAAGCTCGAAGACCTTATGAGAATCCAGGTCGATGCTATTAAGAACATCAAAATCGACAAGGTTACCGTATGGGACAGCGGTAGCGGTAACGGCAACAGCTCTACCGCAAACTTCCTATCGGGTCTTATGAAGAGCGTACCTCCTTTGGAAGAAGTTTTCGCGATGAGCGGTCTTACACTTCCCGAATACCTCGGCAAGAAGAAAGAAGAAGCCGAAGAAGCAGAAAAAGCTGAAGAAATCGAAGTTCTTGATGCGGAAGTTATAGAAGAATAAATTAAAATAATAACAGTAATAGCCGCCTCGGTTGAGGAGGCTATTGTTGATAAGAAAAGAAGCGAGGTAGTATCATGCTGTACCAAGGAGGTATGAAGTAATGTCAAGTAATACCGTAAAGAAAATAGAAGTGATATCCACTGTTAAAAAGGTATTATCTACCATCTTTTTGATGATAGGATTAGTGGTTGTGTCTTGGACTTCGTATATTTCCTCGCGCCCGGAAATGGAAGAAATGGCGACATATGACGGTGTGAGACACATAATCGTATCTCTGTTTATTTCATGTTTGTTTCTGTTTTTATTCGTGAGATCTCAGATGATCCACAATTCTCATTTGCGTCGTAAAGCTTCAGAATCAATATCAAATAAAGAACGAGTAAAGTTGGTTTTGGGTTCTTTTGATTATTGGTTCGATTGTATCGGGTTGTTTTTTATGATCCTCGTCTTTGATTTATCGACAATTTCTCCGGTTTTGGCTGAACTTTGCGAGAGCTACAATTCTTCGTTGGTCAAAATAAAGGCGTTATGCATGGCTTTGCCAATGATCGTATTACTTGATTTTTTTGCAAGATATATGGCGATTGGATGTTGGTTTCAGACTAAAAACGAATATGTACAAACTCCATCTTTAGGTGACGACGATCCTATGGCAAAAAACTCATCTAAGTTAGCTCCAACTGTCAACGTATTTTCAGCCATGCGTTTTTTAGCAAGAACCTATTCCGTCAATGCCACAACAAATCCGGAATTGCAACAACAAGAAGCAAAAAAGATTGATGAATTATTTTTTACCCCAAAAGCCAAGTTTAAATCATTTATTTGGGTTATCCTTCCGATTTCGTCAATGATTTTGTTAAGTAAATATTTGTATTCTACCACTGTAGTGTTTGGTTGGTTATTAATCACGCTGATTTGCAAATGGCAAACTTGGACAATTGTCGGAGCATTGATTGGCGCGTTGTATTTGTATAGAATATTACGAGCATTTTATAACCGTTATAAATTTCTGCAAAGGCTCAAAAAAACTTGCCGCATAAATAAATATAAATTATCGAAAATTTCAAATCCATATTCTTCACTGTTCAAACTTTGTGGAAACCAGAATTTTTATTTGACGCGAAATAACAAGACGTATTCTTGTAAATTCATTTCTTGTATAAAACAAAACGTTCCGTTGATTTTCCATAAAACCGGCTCTGTCGATGTTGTTCGCGGAATCACATTTGCCGGTGTCAATTGGTTTCAGTCTACAAAAAAATTCGACTTCGAATATGAATCCACATGTCCACAAATATTAATTATCAATCCTTCTATGAAATTCGTATATGCAGTTTATGATGGCGCTATAAAAGAACTTGATAATGGTGATACTGTGGGCAAATACCGCGTTTTCACCGGCAACAGTTTTATGAATGCGGTAGATCGCAACTGCATAGAACAATCAAGTGATAAAGCAAAACGGTCATATTATTAGGACATTGTATCGCGGAGGTTATTTATGAAAAAGAAAAATAAATATGAGAAATATTTCGGGAGAAATATTTCAAGAATAATATATTTAATTTCTTGCGGATTGTTAGGATATGGTGCATTTAATATTGTAGTTGGAAATTCCTATTGGGGCGCTATATATTGTGCTATTGGTGTAATTCCATACTTTATCGTTTCTCATAAACAAGTGTCGGATAAACATATCGACGAATTAGTCAACACATCTGTAGAAACATATTTGGGAAACCATATTAAAGGAAAAACTATAAATAAAAAAGAACTAAACCCTGATGATTTTTCAACATTTAGCGGTTTTATTCGTGACGATGGAAATGTGCGTTTCAAATCTTGTGGCGATGGTAAAATAAGAACGAGCAAGTACTATGTAACTACTATTTCTGTAACCAAAAAAGAATGTATAGTTTCAATGTCAACATATGATTTGATTGCGGAAAAAAATTGTCACAGTGAAGTAGTTGTTGTTAAATCAGAAGACAAAGTTGCTTTTATAAAAAAAGAAATTGAGTTTCCGAAAGGCAACTACGAGTGTACTTTAAGTTTTGAACAAAATTCAGAACCTAAAGAAATAAAATTCTATTTGCCTACAGGCGATTATTTAGTCGGACAGATTATTGAAAAAATAACCGCATTATAGAAACTGATTACAATACTTATAAAGTCGTATTTACAATATTAATTATTAATGCTTTAATATGATTAAAAGGAGCGCGAAATAAAAGCGCAAGACACTATGAAACACATAATCGAAATCGAAAATCTGAACAAAGCATTTGGAGATATTCACGCTGTTGACGGGATAAGTTTTGCCGTTAACGAGGGAGAACTGTTCGCATTTTTGGGACAGAACGGAGCAGGGAAGAGCACGACAATATCGGTGATATGCGGTCGTCTTTTAAAGGATTCGGGCGTTGTTACTATTAACGGTCACGACCTTGATAATGACATCGAATCGATTAAGCGCGACATCGGGGTGGTGTTCCAGACCTCTGCACTTGATGCACAACTTACCGTCAGGGAAAACCTAAAAAGTCGTGCTTCGCTATATGGTATTTATGGCAATGAGTTTGAAAAACGAATAGAGGAATTGAGCGAACTTTTGGAGCTTGACGGGCTATTAAAGCGTACACTTTCCAAGCTTTCAGGCGGTCAAAAGCGTCGAATCGACATTGCGCGTGCGCTTATTCACAATCCCAAAATACTTATTCTTGACGAGCCTACTACGGGGCTTGACCCTCAAACGCGTAAAACCGTTTGGAACGTTATCAAGAAACTCCAAAACGAAAACGGCATGACGGTATTTTTAACTACTCACTACATGGAAGAAGCGGCAGGTGCCGACAACGTCGTAATACTTGACAGCGGACGTATCGCCGCAGAGGGCACACCCAACGAGCTTAAAAACCGTTATTCCTGCGATTATATCACGCTTTATGACGTTACA
>JAZRUB010000054.1:0-5813 GCA_045652305.1 Eubacteriales bacterium | reverse complement strand
GAAAAAATAGCAGAACTTGTTGCAGGTGTTGCCGAGGGTTGTGTTCAGTCGGGCGCGGCACTTATCGGCGGCGAAACTGCCGAACACCCGGGTATGATGCCTGTTGACGAATATGACCTTGCAGGTTTCACCGTAGGCGTTGTTGATAAGAAAAAGGTTATTGATAACAAAAGAATGTCCGCTGGTGACGTTGTAATCGCTTTGCCCTCTACGGGTATTCACTCCAACGGATTCAGCTTGTGCCGTAAGGTTTTTGATATTGATAACAATAATCCCGAGCTTTATAAGCCCAATGCGGACCTCGGCGGTGCTACCATAGCCGAAACACTTTTGGTTCCCACCAAGATTTACGTAAAACCCGTTCTTGCGCTTATCGAACAGGTTGATGTAAAGGGTATTTCACATATCACCGGCGGCGGCTTCTATGAGAATATTCCGAGAAGCATCCCCGACGGATTGGGTGCTAAAATTGACAGAAGCGCAGTTAAGGTACTTCCCATATTCGACCTTATTGCTAAGGTGGGCAATATAAGCGAACGCGATATGTTCAACACCTTCAACATGGGTGTCGGCATGAGCGTTATTGTTCCCAAGGAAGATGTTGAAAAAGCAATAGACGTTTTAAAGACCAACGGTATCGACGCATACGTTATAGGCGAAATTATCGAGTCTGAAGACAAAATAACCATTTGCTAATATATGCTTAAACAATGACATAGGCGGTGAAAACCGTCTATGCCTATTGTTGTTTTATGAAAGGAAAGCAAAATGACCAAATCATCTGTGAAAATTGCCGTCTTGGTTTCGGGCGGAGGTACTAACCTTCAGGCACTAATTGATGCTCAACAGTCGGGTATCATCAAAAACGGCGAGATTAAGTTGGTTATTTCCAATAACGCAAACGCCTATGCGCTCGAACGTGCCGAGAGGGCAGGTATCGTTTCTGCAGTGGTATTAAAAAAAGAACTCGGTAGCATCGAGGCGTTTGAAAATAAAATAAAAGAACTTTTAACAGAAAACGGCATCGACATCATCGTACTTGCAGGGTTCATGTCGATTCTTAGCGAAGATTTCACAAAAAGCTACCCTAAACGTATAATCAATGTGCATCCCTCGCTTATCCCGTCGTTTTGCGGTAAAGGCTTTTACGGCTTGAAGGTTCACGAATCTGCGCTTGAGTACGGCGTTAAGGTAACGGGCGCAACCGTTCATTTCGTGAATGAAATCCCCGACGGTGGCGAAATAATTATGCAAAAAGCGGTTGATATTTTAGAGGATGACACCCCCGAAGTATTGCAAAAACGCGTAATGGAACAAGCGGAATGGAAGATTCTTCCCCAAGCAGTCGAAAAGGTTTGTAAAGATTTAATTAAAGAAAGATAAGGTATAAAAATATGGCATTGTATGATTTGAAAACACTTTTATCCGAAAACTCCTATCCCGGCAGAGGCATAGTTGTAGGTAAATCTGCCGACGGCAAAAATGCAATGATTGCTTATTTCATAATGGGCAGAAGCGCAAACTCGCGTAACCGTATATTCGAAATGTTCGATGGCGGTATGCGTACCAAGGCGTTTGACGACTCTAAACTCGAAGACCCGAGCCTTATCATATATAATCCCTATCTTAAAATCGGTAGTACCGATATAATCACCAACGGCGACCAGACAAACACGGTTTATGATTACATAAAAGAACACGGCGAAGACGGTTTTTCTTTCGAGAAAGCACTTCATACCCGTGAGTTCGAGCCTGATGCGCCCAACTTTACTCCCAGAATTTCGGGTATTCTCTACTATGCTCCCGAAAATACCTTTCACTATAAGCTCTCTATCTTAAAGAGCAATAACGGCGACCCCTCCGCATGCCAACGTTATTTTTACAGTTATAATCCGCTTGACGGCATAGGCCATTTTATCCATACATATAAGTGCGACGGCAACCCCATTCCTTCGTTCTACGGCGAACCTGAGGAAGTTGCACTTCCCAATACCGCAGAAGAACTTGCCGATATTGTATGGAATAACCTTAACGAAGACAATAAAGTTTCGCTTTTCGTTCGATGCGTACCTCTCGATGGAAGCAAACCTACCGATATAATTATCAATAAAAATAAATAAGGAGTGACCGAAAATGAAAGAATTTGAACTTAAATACGGCTGTAACCCTAATCAAAAGCCAGCAAAAATTTATATGCACGACGGCTCGGAGCTTCCTATAGAGATTCTCTCGGGAAGACCGGGATACATAAACTTCCTTGACGCATTCAACTCCTGGCAGCTCGTAAAAGAACTTAAAGAAGCACTAAACCTACCTGCAGTCACTTCCTTTAAACACGTCAGCCCCACCTCTGCGGCTGTCGGTGTACCGCTTTCGGATAAACTCAAGAAAGCGTGCTTCGTAGACGATATAGAGGGCTTGGATGAATCGCCCCTCGCTTGTGCGTATGCACGTGCAAGAGGAACTGACAGAATGTGCTCGTTCGGCGACTGGGTTGCACTCTCCGACGTTTGCGACGTTACAACCGCAAAGATGATTGCGCGTGAGGTTTCTGACGGTATCATCGCTCCCGGTTATGAACCCGAAGCACTTGAAATCCTTAAATCCAAACGTAAGGGTAGTTATAACATAGTTAAAATCGACCCTAACTACGTACCTGCCGAAATCGAACATAAAGAGGTTTACGGTATCACTTTTGAACAGGGAAGAAATAATTTCGTTATAAATAAAGAATTGCTTTCGAATATAGTTACTGCAAATAAGGAACTCCCCGAAAGCGCAAAACGCGACCTTATAATCGCGCTTATCACTCTTAAATATACACAGTCTAACTCGGTATGTTACGCAGTTGACGGTCAGGCTATCGGTGTAGGCGCAGGTCAACAGTCGAGAATCCACTGTACTCGCCTTGCAGGTACTAAGGCAGATACCTGGTTCCTACGTCAGCACGAAAAGGTACTAAATCTTCCTTTCCGCTCCGATATCGGCAGACCCGATAGAGATAACGTCATCGACGGCTATATCAACAAGAACGAAGAAGACGTTTGCGCAGACGGCAACTGGCAGAAATACTTTACCGAACGTCCCGAACCTCTAACCGAACAAGAAGCACGTGAATATCTTGATTCTGTTGACAATGTTGCACTCGGTTCCGATGCATTCTTCCCGTTCTTCGATAATATCGAACGCGCATATAAGAGCGGTGTTAAGTATATCGCAGAACCGGGCGGTTCTATCCGTGACGATGCGGTTATCGATTGCTGTAATAAATATAACATGACAATGGTGTTCACAGGAATGCGTCTGTTCCACCATTGATTCGGAGGATAAATGAAAATACTTGTTGTCGGCGGTGGCGGCAGAGAACACGCCATCATTACCAAAATCAAGCAGAATAAAAACGTTTCTGAAATATATGCACTCCCCGGTAACGGTGGTATCGCAAGAGATGCAATCTGCGTTAATATCGGCGCAAAGGATATCGACGCGATAGTTGATTTCGCCGTTGAAAAGGGCATAGACTATGCAATCGTTGCACCCGATGACCCGTTGGTGCTTGGTTGCGTAGATGCACTTGAAGCAAAAGGTATTCCTTGCTTCGGCCCCCGTGCAAACGCCGCTATAATCGAGGGAAGTAAGGTTTTCTCCAAGGAATTGATGAAAAAGTATTCGATTCCTACCGCATCTTGCGAAGTTTTTGATAACGTTGATGCGGCACTTGAATATATAGAAACCGCACCCATTCCTACCGTTATTAAAGCGGACGGTCTTGCACTCGGTAAGGGTGTAATTATCGCATTCACACGTGAAGAAGCGGTTAACGCCGTTAAATCCATGATGTGCGATAAAGCGTTCGGCAAAAGTGGCGAACGTATCGTTGTCGAAGAATTCCTCGAAGGTCCCGAAGTTTCGGTACTTGCGTTTACCGACGGTAAATGTGTTGTACCTATGGTGTCCTCGATGGACCATAAACGCGTAGGTGACGGCGATACAGGCTTAAATACAGGCGGTATGGGTACTGGTGCACCCAACCCGTATTATACCGATGCAGTTGCATGGACTTGCATGGAAAAGATTTTCCTTCCTACCGTTCGCGCAATGAATTCCGAGGGAAGAACCTTTAAAGGTTGCTTGTATTTCGGTTTGATGCTTACCAAAGACGGCCCCAAGGTTATCGAATATAACTGCCGTTTCGGCGACCCCGAAACTCAGGTTGTGCTTCCTCTTCTCGAAACCGACCTTTTAACTGTTATGCAAGCTGTTACTAATGAAACTTTGGGTGACCTTGACGTTAAGTTTAGTCAAAAACACGCTTGTTGCGTAATCATGGCTTCAAACGGCTATCCTGAAAGCTATAATAAGGGTTATGAGATAAATATTCCCGAATCTGTTATTGATAACGTTTACGTTGCAGGTGCCGCACTTAAAGACGGCAAACTTGTAACGTCGGGCGGTAGAGTTTTGGGCGTGACCGCAGTAGCGGATACTTTGCCTGAAGCGATTGACGCATCTTATAAACTTGTAAGCGAAATCAAATTCGAAAATTCCTATATCCGCCACGACATTGGTGCGCGCGCTCTTAAAGCGCCGGAGGTAAAATAAATGGTTTACAGAGTATTTGTTGAAAAGAAAAAGGATTTGGCATTTGAGGCAAAGGCGTTGCTTAATGATGCACGTACTTTGCTCGGTATCACTTCGCTCAAAGACGTTCGCCTTTTTACCCGCTACGATGCAGAAAATATAAGCAATGAATTGTTTGAATATGCAAAAAAGACGGTGTTCTCCGAACCTCAGCTTGACATCGTAACCGATGATGTTGATGCATTGGGTAATGAAGCTGTTGTTTTCGCGGTTGAATATCTCCCCGGTCAGTTCGACCAACGTGCAGACTCTGCCGCACAGTGTATTCAGATAATTTCTCAGGGCGATCGTCCCGTTATTCGTACCGCAAGAGTGTATGCTCTTTACGGTGAATTGAGCTTGGACGACGTTGCCGCTATCAAAAAATATGTTATCAACCCCGTGGAATCGCGTGAAGCAAGTCTTGCTAAACCCGAAACCCTCGCTTCTGAATACGAAATTCCTACCACCGTTCGTACGTTAGATGGCTTTATCAACCTCGATAAAGAAGGTTTGGCATCTTTCATAAAAGAATACGGCTTGGCTATGGATATAGACGATATCATCTTCTGCCAACAGTATTTTATAACCGAACAGAGAGACCCCACTATAACCGAAATTCGTATGATAGACACCTACTGGTCCGACCATTGCCGTCATACTACTTTCAATACGGTTATAGATAATGTAACATTCGAAGATGAACTCCTCGAAAAAACATATAATGATTATATCGCAACCCGTAAAGCGCTTGGCAGAACAAAGCCGATTTGCCTTATGGATGTTGCTACTCTTGCTGTAAGATATTTAAAGAAAAACGGCAAGTTGGATAAACTTGACGAATCCGAAGAAACCAATGCTTGTACCGTAAAGGTCGACGTTGAAGTTGACGGCGTTGTCGAACCTTGGTTGCTTCTTTTCAAGAACGAAACTCATAACCACCCGACCGAAATCGAACCTTTCGGTGGTGCGGCAACCTGTATTGGCGGTGCTATTCGTGACCCGCTTTCGGGTAGGTCTTACGTATACGGTGCAATGCGTGTTACAGGCGCAGGAAATCCGTTAAAGCCCATATCCGAAACCATTAAGGGCAAACTCCCTCAGCGTAAAATCGTAACTACCGCTGCAGCAGGTTATTCCTCTTATGGTAACCAAATCGGTCTTGCAACAGGTATAGTTGACGAGATTTATCA
>JAZRUB010000053.1:0-5847 GCA_045652305.1 Eubacteriales bacterium | reverse complement strand
ATAGCACTACACAAACCTATTTTTAAAATTTGTTTTCTATTCAATAACAAAACCCCGATGCATGTGCTTTTTTACACATTCGTCGGGGTTTAAGTTTTTTATTTAGGGTTTATGTTTAACGAACTACGCGTTTTCTGATATAAAGTACCAATCCGCTTGCCAACATCATCAAAACGCCGATTACCGTGAACACCGTGGTACCGATACCACCCGTCGAGGGAAGCACAAAACCACTTACGTTTTCTATCAAAATAACATTTGCATCGGTGTGGCTTTCACCGTCAATAACAACTTTTATCACGTCACCGGGCAAATTATAGTTGTCGGGTGCTTTTGTTTCCATCAAGTAATACTCGCCGTATGCAAGTCCGTAAATTGTTGCTTTTCCGTTTTCATCGGTAGTGACAGAGGTCACCTTTACGCCGTTCATTTCATCATTATCAAAGAACGACACTCTAACCATAGGTGCGGAATACCCTGCAAGATAGCACAAGTCACTGCCGTTTGCCGCAACTTCCGCTTGTGTTGCAACACGATAAACGTCGAAAACAGCCCCTGCTAAAACTTTTGATTTGTCGAGTGGATCCACTTTTAAAAGATTCAAACGGCCTATAAAAACAACAGGTTCATCGGTTCTTGCATCAAACTCAAAGTTAACCGAGTTTACGTATTTTATAATCGCCTGGTTAGTAATCTCTTCAGCTAAATTCGCGTTAGCATTCACGCATGAGTCGAAGTACGCACGTATCGCGTAACCATCGAAAGCGTTTGTGCCAATGCTTGTCGCAATTTTACTCATACCGACTTTGGTAAGTTCGATTTTCAACGAATCCGAAGGTTTACCCTCTGCCAACGAATCAACGTCATTAACGGTTACTTCATAATCAACATCCGCTTCGAGTGTGGTGATTACGCTCTCTCCGTCTGTCGTTTCCAAATTCACTTTTACGTTTCCGATATAATCAAGACGGTTATCCAAAGTATCGGTAATTACAAACGACTTGCCCATGCCGATATCTTCGGGGACGTTGACACTGATAATCCACGTGTGGTTTTCATAAGCGTCAACCGAATCTTTGTTGTTCCCGATAGAGTTTATATCCTTGTCAACACGTATATCGCCCTTGACTTCGTTTTTGGGCTGTATCAAAATTTCGTAATCGTAACCCGTGCCCTCGGCATTGGTAGTAGGAATAAACACATAAAACGGGTCGATAGGCTCTTTTATAGCGGGGTGTTTACGCTCAACGACAAGATATACACCGTCGGGCAGACCGCTTTTTGTAAAGTTGACTGTTGCACGGCCGTTTTCATCGGTAATTGCTATGTAGTCGGCTTTGTTGGGATATTTGTAATCCTTTGCATCCGGCAATACAACCTCGCCTGAGAAATAATCATCAAGCTCTGCGGCCAAGAAAATATCGAATATAATGCCTTCTAAAGGATGACGCGAAGAATTGGCGCCATCACCTGTAAGAGCAGTTTTGTAAAAGTGAATGATACGTTCATCAATAGCAGGAATCGATGCATGAACAGGAAGTTGGCTGTTGTCCATGCCTATCATAGACTGCGATTGTACACGTCCACCCTTAGCTTCGTAAAGCACCACGTCATCAACCGTCTGCATACCGTCAATCGCAAGTGTCACTTCCCCAGCCGCGATGTCTGCGGGTACGTTTTCAATGGTAAGTGTAACCTCTTGGTTGCCGTCTACAAGAGGAGCAGATTTGTAGTGTGTACTGTCCAAAACCGCACTCAAGGTCAAATAGTCGTCTTCGGTCATATCCACGTCAACGGTTGTGGTAACGGTTATATCATACGTACCGTCATCATTGAGAGTGCGTACAGGGGTATTAAAATCAACAAAAGACAAAGGAGAAACAACTTTGGTTGTAGGAGGAACCGGCTCTAATGAAATCAAATAGTCGTAAACAGCTTTAATTCTTGTATTAAGGTACTCATCGCACTCGGGTGTAGGCTTAGTAGACTGACCTTCCATGCGTTCAATATGACCGTTTTTGCGTTCTTCGTCACAAATGTCGTAATACTTTATTTGACTGCGCAATGTTGTACTATGAATTGAAAAAACAAAATCGGTAAACTCCAAACGCGTACCGTGCGCTGCTTCCCAAATTGCAGTCTGCGTACCTGCAATCGCTTCGCCAATCGTCAAATCGGGTACGCCGACAGCAGCACCGATTTCTGCCAACTTGGCATCAACTCTGACTCTATGTTCTTCTTCAGTTTCTCCATCTATAGGAACAATGTAGAAACCGCTAAGCATAATAGCACGAATCAATTCCGCAGTATCGGCAGCATACGTCGAGTCTTCGAGATTAAGACGGCGATAACGGTTGTTGGTCGATGCTGCGGTTTTTATGTCGGTACAGTAAGTCGGAATAACATCTCCGGTCACCGTGTTATACATGGAGTAAAGATAAATCGGGTCGTAAGTGGAACCTTCATCATAATTATAAAAAGGCAAATATGCACTGAAATATTGCATATTCGGACCGGTGTATTCATCATCGGGAACACCGTAGTTTAATACGTAGATGTCTTCGGGTTCATATTCACCGTCTGCGGCATATACGACCGCCGTTGCCGACACTAACATCAATGCAATCAACAGCAACGCAAATAAGCATTTCGTCAACCTTTTCATATTTATTCCTCCGTTATTTTTGCAAAAATATCGCAATTTTAACAATATTGATTAAGTATATTATATAATGCTTTTGCTGTCAATGATTTTTTTGTATATATTTTGTTAATTTGTCGTATATTGCTTGATTATAAATATTTTCGATTGTTTCTTGCAAATACGGAAGGTTTGTGATATATTAATAGCAAAACAACCTTGGTAAACTATGGGTAATTTATAATGTTCAGAAAAAAGAAAACCATCACACCCGAATGGATAATAGTCGGATTAGGCAACCCCGGTGCGAAATACGAAAAAAATCGACACAATGCAGGGTTTATTTGTATTGATTCCCTGTCCGAAAAGCACAACATAAAAATAAACACAAAAGAGTTTAACGCCTTGACAGGATACGGAGTTATAAACGGACAAAACTGTATGTTGATGAAGCCTCTTACCTTTATGAACCTAAGCGGCGAGGCGGTTTTGGAAGCAACCGAGAAATATAATATCCCCTCCGAGAGGGTGCTTGTTATCTCCGACGACGTTTCGTTTTCGGTAGGTAGCACGAGGATTCGCCGAAACGGAAGTTCGGGCGGTCAAAACGGATTGAATAATATTATATTAATGCTTGATACTCAAGAGTTTCCGAGAATAAAAGTCGGCGTCGGAAAACGCCCTGACGGCATTTCTATGGTAGATTGGGTTTTAGGCGATTTCTCGGAAGAAGATTTAAAACTTATCGACGATGCCGCCATAAGAGTATCCGGCGCTATCGAAGAAATCGTAGGCGGAAGTATCGATATAGCAATGGGCAAGTATAATAAGATTGTTTAAAACACCCCTACCCAACCTTCAACTTGATGCACGATTAAATTGTCAACCAAGTCTGTAGAGGTAACATTCAAGTGGTCATATCGCGATGTGTGCGCAACAAATTTGCAACTTCTGCAGCGCGATATTAAAAAACGCGGTGTGTGCATAACAAACTTGTTAATCAAGTCTGCCGAACGCACGTTAAAGTTAACTCCTCGCGGTAGAGGCGTAACAAATTTGCACCTTCTACAACGCGATAATAAAAGATATTGATTTTGTTGTGGGGATATGGTAGAATTGAAAAAGCAATAATATTTACGTGAGGAGGAAAAAGAATGATAGTGTTAAAAATCATAGGAATCCTCCTTGCGATAACGTTTTTTTTAATCGTTTTCGTACTACTGCAAAGCGTAAGGGTGGTTTTCTCGTTTTCCACCAAGGGCAAGCGTGATTTAAAAGCAAAAATTCTTTTCTTCACGCTTTATGACATGAATAAAAAGCCAAAGAAAGCAAAAAAGGAAAAGAAGAATAAAAAGCCAAGCAAAATATCGGCATATTTCAAAAAGCTGTTCGGGCTTGATGCGATTGACGATGCGACCAAGATTAAGGAAAATACCGAAAAAGAGGGCATTTCCGAAAGTGTGGATAAAATAGTTGCGGCATTTTCGCTTCTGTTTGGTAGAATCTCTTGGCTTTTGGGAAAGATAAACGTAAAACGGTTTCATATCCTCGCGATATGCGGAGGAAGCGATGCAGCCGACGTTGCAATGGAGTACGGAATGGTCTGCGCGGCAATATATCCTTTGATGGGATATATCGAAACCAATCTTAATGTAAAAGAAAACGATACCGACGTACGTATCGGTTGCGATTTTGAAAACGAAGCATATTTTGAAATTGAATTTAAAGCAAAATTACGTTTGATACACATAGTCCGTGCTGTTTTGAGAAACGCTAAGAAAATGGCAGAAAAACAGGCAGGTTTGGAGGCAAATATATGAACAACGGAACCGAAGTAAAAAACAAAACAACCGCAGCAGAGAATTTAATGAACCTAATGTCGTTCACCGCCGATAAAGTATTGGAAATGGCAGACGCAAACTCTGTCTTGGGCGACAAGATATATTCCGAGGGCATGGTTATAATTCCCATCTCCAAAATATCCGCAGGATTTGCAGGCGGTGGTGCCAACATTGTCAACGCAACCGCCAAAAAGTCCAGCACCCCTGCAGGCTCGGGCGCAAAAGTTACGGTTACCCCTATGTCGTTCCTTGTTATAAATAACGGTGAAGCAAAGGTTATCGCAATAGACGCGTCAGTAAAAGAAACGAAAGAGAGCCTTATCGGTAAAATTATAGAACAGTTCAAATCCAAGAAGAACAAAAAAGGCGAAAAATAAATAACGGAATCAAACAAGTGGTTGTAATAACCACTTGTGTTTTTTAGAAGTATGAAACTATATATCGCAAAAACCGAAGACTTTACAGAACGCGAATACGAAAAATATTATGCTATGATGTCACCCGAGCGCAAGAAGTCGATTGACCGTTTGCGATTCGAGAATGCTAAAAAGCAAAGTATTTTAGGCGAGTCACTTGCGCGTAAGGGTATTTGCGAGTTGTCGGGCATAGATGAAGATGATATTTGCTTTGCGCGTACCGAAAACGGAAAACCCTATGCAGTAAACTCGGATATATTTTTTAGCATAAGTCACTCAAATGAATACGTAGTTTGCGCCGTCAGTAAAGACGAAATTGGTGTAGATATAGAAAAAATCCGCAAAGTAGAATCACGGATAACAAATATCGCCTGTACCGAGTCGGATAAAGAATATATCTTTGGCGGAAATGAAAAAGACACGCTCGATGACGAAATGATTAAACGTTTTTTCGAGGTATGGACGGCAAAAGAAGCCTATTTAAAATATCTCGGCACAGGCATCTCGGGGCTTAAAACCATAAGCTTTTCCGAAATAAAACCTTTTTGCAAAAAAATCGAAGAAAACGGATATATAATAACCTTGTATTCAAAAAACGGGTTTCAATTAAGCCTATTCCAACAAAACATATAAAGTAAAAAGCACTTGCGATTGCAAGTGCTTTTTTGTGAACCTGTGCAACTGTTCGATAAATTGAAATTTATTTTTTTAATACTTTTTTGCACCAAGTACGTTTGTTGCATTTAGGGCACTTCAAGTGACGAGTAGTTCCTCTATGCATCGCCCACAGTGCTTCTGAATAAGTAGGTACAATTTCGTAACCACAATTTTTACACTTGTACGCACCTACACTTACTTCAAGCTTTAATGCATAAAAACAAGGCATCAAAAACAATATACAAATTCCAAGAATTATGATAAATTGCCAAATACCTTCAGGTATTAAAAT
>JAZRUB010000052.1:0-2340 GCA_045652305.1 Eubacteriales bacterium | reverse complement strand
CCTACCGAATACGTCGGCACGATTATGCAGTTGTGTAACGACCGTAGAGGCGAGTATATCGACATGAAGTATATCGACACCAACCGTGCGGAGCTTCACTATCTGCTTCCGCTTAACGAGATTGTGTACGACTTCTTCGATTCGCTTAAATCCAAGAGCAAGGGCTACGCCTCGCTCGACTATGAATTTAAGGATTACAGACCGTCGAAGCTTTCTAAACTCGATATTCTCCTAAACGGTGACGTGGTAGATGCATTGTCGTTCATCGTTCACTCCGACCGAGCATATCCGAGAGCAAGAAGAATATGCGAAAAGCTAAAGGACAACATCCCCAGACAGTTGTTTGAAATACCCGTTCAGGCGGCAATCGGCGGTAAAATCATCGCGCGTGAAACCGTCAAGGCAATGCGTAAGGACGTTCTTGCGAAATGCTACGGCGGGGACATTACCCGTAAGAAAAAACTGCTCGAAAAGCAAAAAGAAGGCAAAAAGCGCATGAGAACGCTCGGTACGGTCGAAGTACCGCAGGAAGCATTCATGGCGGTATTGAAGTACGATGACGAATAATTCGCTGTCACTCTACTTCCACATCCCCTTTTGCGTTAAAAAGTGCGATTATTGCGCGTTCTACTCGCTTCCCAACCAAAGCGACGAGATAAAGCAAGAATATTTCGATGCCTTGGTGCGACAGATTGGTTTCTTTGAAACCGAGAGACCGATAGACACCATCTATTTCGGCGGAGGAACACCTCCGATGTTGGGGATTGATAGATTATGTAAACTTATCTCGCTTGTGAGGTCGCGTTTCAACCTTACAAACGACTGCGAAGTGACGGTTGAAGTCAATCCGAAAACGGTTGATTTTAAATCTTTAACCGAATTATACAATTCGGGCGCGAACCGATTATCCATCGGTGTGCAGTCGGCAGATGACAGAGTTTTAGCCTCAATTGGCAGAATACACAGCTTTGACGATGCCGTTCAATGCATAAGCGATGCCCGAAAAGTAGGGTTTACCAACATCAGCGCAGACGTTATCTTTGCGCTTCCCGATTTAACGCTTGACGGCTTTAAAGATAGCCTGCACAATATTATGTCAACCGATATTGACCACCTCTCTGCATATTCCTTGCAGATTGAGGAGGGTACACCGATATTTGAAAGGCGCAAAACACTTAACCTCCCCGACGAAGAAAGCGAGGAAAGTCAGTACAATGCGCTTTTGGAGATTGCAAGCAGTTACGGGTTTAGTCATTACGAAATTTCGTCGTTTGCAAAGCCGAATAAGCGCTCAAAGCATAACCTCAAATACTGGACAATGGGTGACTATTTCGGGTTTGGGGCATCAGCGCACTCCTTTTACAATAACCGCCGTTTTTCTGCTGTTAGCGACGTGAAGGAGTTTATCGAAAAGAGCAAAATTTCGCTTTACTCCTCTACCGATTACGATACCGCAGAAGAATTGACGGAAGATACTTTGGAAGAAGAACGCATAATGCTAAATCTTCGCACCTCAGACGGCGCGTTGATTCCCAACCGCGCACACGATACGGCAAAACGCATTGCCGACATGGGTTACGGTACGTTTAAAGACGGTGTTCTTGCTTTAAACAGCAAGGGTTTCCGTGTTTCAAACGAAATAATTTCACAAATTTTAATATAATCCAATATTCAATCGAAAAGCCGTTGTTATAAACAACGGCTTTTTTTATTTTTAACCAAAGTGGCTGTATTTCCCGAGCGATAGAAAGGAAGTTATTTTCCGCGAAAAACGAGCGTCGCCCTACAAAGGTAGGGCAGTCGAAGTTTTTCGTGGAAGCGATTGAAATATAATTATAATTCAATTCCTTATTATAAAAGGCTTCTTATTTGAAAGACGCTTTTTTTATTTTTTTCAATCGCGTAAAGAACGACTTTCTATCGTTCGGGTGGGATTTTCGTGGGATTTTCGTGGGAAAAAGACGGGATGCAATTCGTTAATTTTTGCGTTAAACTTAATGCGTCGGTTGCGAAACGTTTCAAGTTGACATGTTGAGAGGAGGTTATTGACGTAGACAGACAACAAAACAAAAAGACGGTTTTCTCATCAAAGCGCAAATGCATCAAGGCGATTAATTCTTACTTCGACAAATACTTAACCGAAAGCGGTGAGGTTGCGGACATCGAATCGCTTGCCGATTATTTAGGTACAACACGCGACGAGATAATAGTCATGATGAACGACAAACGGTTTGGCGAGGTACTGCGGTTGGCACGAAACAGGATAGCGAAAATTAAAAAGCAATTAGCTTTCAGCGGTAAGATTCCCGCAGCGGTTTTGTCGTTCGACCTGAAAAACAA
>JAZRUB010000051.1:0-9197 GCA_045652305.1 Eubacteriales bacterium | reverse complement strand
CTGCCGATGATGCCTTTTTTCATTTGTTATCCTCCTTAGGTTATTGGTTGATACGTCAAAACGCGCATCAACGTGACCTTAATTTGACTGAATTAAAGCTCGACGTTAAAGTCGACGCCAGCAGGGAGATCGGTGCTCATAAGTGCTTCAACGCAAGCCTTAGAGGGCTTAATGATGTCGATAAGACGCTTGTGAGTACGGTACTCGAATTGTTCGCGGCTGTCCTTATACTTATGAACAGCACGAAGGATGGTGATAATCTCCTTGTCGGTGGGGAGCGGAATAGGACCGGAAACGGTAGCGCCGTTGCGCTTTGCAGTTTCAACAATCTTTTCAGCCGCACGGTCTATAAGAGTGTGATCGTAACTCTTAAGACGGATTCTGATTTTGTCTTTCTTTGCCATTGTGTTTTGCCTCCAAATATAATAATGTAATAATTTGACGGCAGAGCTTTGAACACCGCGCCGGGCGTTTCGTGTAACACCCTTAAAAAATGCTCGAAGCCTGCGCCCGATTGTCGGACATACTCTGCCATAGTTACCTGCCGTTTCAGCAGCAATCTATAGCTTCATCGCACACCAAGCGGAGTCGATTATACTATATATATCCATTTTTTTCAATAGATGTTGACAAATTTAATTGTAAACATTTTGTGAACAAAGAAACTTCCTTTTTTATTTTTCAAAAAGGGATTTACAAAAAGGAAAAATTTAGATATAATGTTTTTAAGAACTCTTATTATATATAATATAAAGGAAGAAAAGTCGCATGAAAATCGAAAGAATGAACAAAGGTGTCTGCTCACGCAGTATATCTTTTGATATTGATGAAAACCACGTTATAACCAACGTTTCGTTTTTGGGAGGTTGCAACGGTAACTTAAAAGGCGTTTCTGCACTTTGCGAAGGCATGAAAGCTGAAGATATTATCGAAAGATGCAAAGGCATCAGGTGCGGTTTCAAAAGCACCTCCTGCCCCGACCAACTTGCTTGCGCATTAGAAGAAGCACTCACACAAATATAAATAATTTTATTCGGAGGATTCCTACAATGAACAAGGAATTTGAAAGATGGCTAAACAATAAAAGCCTTGACGAGGTTTCGAAATCAAGGTTAAACGAAATTGCTAACGACGAAACTGCTATCGCAGAGCGCTTTGCCGTACCGATGAGTTTCGGTACAGCAGGTTTGAGAAGCACAATGGACGTCGGTATCTCGAAAATGAACGTATATACCGTAGGACAGACTACGCAAGGACTTGCCGAGCTTATCATTTCTGCCAAAGGGCAGGAACGCGGTGTTGCCGTTTGCTACGACAGCAGAAACAACTCGGAGTTATTTGCAAAAACTGCAGCAAGCATTCTTACCGCAAACGGAATAAAAGTTTATCTATTCGATGGCATTCGTCCGACACCCGAACTTTCTTTTGCAATTCTTTATTACGGTTGCATAGCAGGTATAAACATCACCGCTTCGCACAACCCGAAAGAATACAACGGTTACAAGGTTTATTGGGATGACGGAGCACAGCTTCCGCCAGAACACGCAAATACCGTTTCTGAAAGTGCTGCAGCTACTGACATTTTCAGCGGTGTAAAGAAGATGTGTCTTGACGAAGCAAAAAGCAAAGGTTTACTTGTCATGATAGGTGCAGAATGCGACGAGGCATTTTTAAAAGCTGTACTCGATTGCAGACTCGATGCCGAAAACACAAAGAAATACGGCAACAAAGTCGGTCTTGCATACACGGCACTTCACGGAACGGGATATAAGCTCGTGCCCGAAGCATTAAAGCGTTGCGGTATAGATAATCTCATAACAATCGACAGCCAGATGATACCCGACGGCAACTTCCCCACCGTTGCATCTCCCAACCCCGAAAACCGCGAATGTTTCGAAGAAGCTATGAAGAAAATCGATGAGTTGGGTGTGGATTGCGGTGCGATAATAGCCACAGACCCCGACGCAGACAGAATAGGTCTCGCTATAAAAGACGAAGCGGGCGAATTCTTTGCGCTCAACGGAAACCAAATCGGAGCATTGCTTATAGACCACATTATTAAGGTCAGAAAGAAAAACGGTACTCTGTCCGAAAACGCTTGTGCTATCAAATCGGTGGTTTCCTCTAACCTTTTCGATGCGATATGCGAAAAGAACGGTGTGCGCCACATAAGCGTACTCACAGGCTTCAAATACATCGGTGAAAAAATCAAGGAATGGGCAGCTGACGGAAGCAACACATTCATCTTCGGCTATGAAGAAAGCCAAGGTTACCTTTCCGACGGGTACGCACGCGACAAAGACGCGATAGGCGCAAGCGTTCTCGTAGCAGAAATGGTTTGCCGTCATTACGCAGAGGGCAGAACCGTTTTCGAGGCATTGCAAGAAATTTACCGCGAATACGGAATTTACAGAGAAAGCGTTTTGAACATTAAAATCAGCGGTGTAGACCCCATGAGCTTAATGGGCGAGATAATGTCCGACGTTCGTAAAAAAACGCTCGACACTATAGGCGGATTAAAGGTCACCGTTCAGCGCGACTATTCTACAGGCGTTGTCAAAAAGCTTGCAGACGGCAGTGAATCGTCTACGGGATTGCCGACAAGCAATATGCTTTATTACGAACTTGAAGGCGGCTCGGCGGTTATCATCCGCCCCTCCGGAACAGAGCCGAAAATAAAGGCATATATTCTTGTACGTGCAGACAGCGAAGCAAATGCCAAAGAACTTATCACAAAACTTACCAACGATTGCAAGGCATTGCTCAACAAATAATAGAAGCAGGGTTCATTTTAACGTGAACCCTGTTTTTTCGTCATTTTAGGCAAATATTAAACAACAAATCATTAATTGTTTACAAAAATACGTTTTTTGTGTGTTGACAAAGGCCGTACTTTTGTTTTATTATATTTATGAATATGCATATTACATTTTTTATAGGAGTGAAACAAATGCTTACGCTTCGCAATATAAAAAAGACGTACGTTATCGGCGATACCGCCACCGAAGCATTAAAAGGGATATCAATAAACTTTCGCAAAAGCGATTTCGTTGCCATTTTAGGACCTTCGGGATGTGGCAAAACCACCCTTTTGAACGTCATCGGCGGTCTTGACAAGTATGATTCGGGCGACCTTATTATAAACGGAAGGTCAACCAAGGAATACAAGGATTCCGATTGGGATAAATACCGTAACCATTCTATCGGTTTCGTCTTTCAATCCTACAATCTGATTCCGCACCAAACGGTTTTATCTAACGTAGAATTAGCGCTTACATTATCAGGTGTCAGCAAAAGCCAGCGCAGAGAACGCGCTATGGAAGCTCTAAAAAAGGTAGGCATAGACGACCAAGCGAAAAAGAAACCCAACCAACTTTCGGGCGGTCAGATGCAACGTGTTGCCATTGCAAGAGCATTGGTCAATAATCCTGACATTCTACTTGCCGATGAACCCACAGGCGCACTCGACACCGCCACAAGCGTACAAATAATGGAATTGTTGAAAGAGATTTCTTCCGAAAAGCTTGTCATTATGGTTACGCACAACCCCGAATTGGCTGAAGAATATGCAACCCGCATTATAAATCTGCGTGACGGCGAGGTTATAAGCGACAATAACGAATATACCCCCGAGGAAAAGACAGAAGAAGTTACGACCACGAAAAAGAAGAAAAAAGAAAAATACAAGACCTCGATGTCGTTTAAAACCGCTCTTTCGTTATCGCTTAACAACCTGCTTACTAAAAAGGCAAGAACTTTGCTCACCAGTTTTGCAGGAAGTATAGGTATCATCGGCATCGCGCTTATACTTTCGCTTTCGAGTGGTTTCAAGGCTTATATTAACAAGGTTCAGGAAGACACACTTTCTACCTACCCTATTCAAATAACCTCCGAAACCATGGATACCGCAGGTTTGCTCACAGAGCTTGCAGGCACATCAACTTCCGATGAATACCAGCACGAACTTGATAAAGTCTATTCCAAACCCATATTCGGAAAATTAATAAACGTCATGATGTCCGAAATAGAGAAAAACGACCTAAAAGCTTTTAAAGAACATCTTGACAGCAATCGCGAAACACTTGCCCCTTATATCACCGACATAAAATACACGTATGGTGTAAAACTCGACGTTTACGCAGCGGATACCTCGAAGGGTGTTATAAAAGTCAATCCGATGGAAATCATGACCACGATGATGGGTGGTTCATCGAATTCCATGATGTCTCTTGCTTCAGCCGATGACAACGGCATGAACGTATGGAGTGAGTTACTTGACAACAAAGAACTTTTAGAATCTCAATACGACATCATCTGCGGTGAATGGGCAGACGAATACAACGAAATCGTTTTATTCGTTGACGACAACAACGAAATACACGACCTTGTGCTCTGCGCGTTAGGTCTTGCCGACCAAAACGACGTCTTCAAAATGATGCAAGACGTTGCAAACGGCAAGAAACTTGACGAAGAAATGAAGAGTTACACCTATGAAGAAATCATGGGGCTCGGATTCAAACTCGTTCCTTCCTCTGCACATTATGAACTTGACAACGTGACGGGCGTTTGGGAAGACAAGAGCAATGACGAGCAATTTATGAAAAATCTCGTCAAAAACGGAACCGACATTAAAATCGTAGGCATAATGCGCCCCAAAGCTGATGCCGCCGCAACAAGTGCAACCGGAATGATTGGTTATACCCATGCTCTTACCGAATATTGCATTGAACTAAACAATCAATCCGAGATTGTAAAAACACAAAAGAGCGAAGAAATATCGCCTGCTACAACGGCAAAATACGGAAAAGAATATAAGTATTGCGACGTTGACGTATTTACCGGTATCCCGTTTGATTATCAGCCCGAAGAAATCGAAATCACGATGGAAACGGTAATGGGCTACATCGAGACACTCCCCGAAGACCAAAAACAGCAGATTCTCGCATTGATGCAAGGCATGACCGAAGAACAGATTATCGACTTGTTCGCTTCGCAAATCAGCACGAATAACGAAACCACGAAAACAACAAGAGAAATGAATCTTCGCATACTTGGCGCAGCGGAATTGGACACCCCGTCAATGATAAACCTTTACGCCAAGGATTTCGAATCAAAAGACTTTATCGCCTCGTTTATTGACGAATACAACAAAAACGCCGAAGACAACGGTGAAGAAGATAAAGTTATACGCTATACCGACTTTATCGGCATTATGATGAGCTCCATAAGCAGAATAATCGACATCATTTCTTACGTGCTCATTGCATTCGTTGCTATTTCGTTAGTTGTTTCCTCGATAATGATAGGTATCATCACCTATATATCGGTGCTCGAAAGAACCAAAGAAATCGGTATTCTCCGTTCTATCGGTGCTTCAAAGCGCGATATATCGCGTGTATTTAATGCGGAAACCCTTATTGTAGGATTTATTTCCGGCGCGTTCGGTATACTCTCCACGGTATTGTTAAATATCCCCGTGAATATGATTATCGAAGCTGTCGGTGATATCTCAGGCGTTTCTAAACTCCCCTTAGCAGGTGCAATCATTCTTGTTCTTATAAGCATGAGTTTGACTTTCATTGCAGGTTTGATTCCCTCTCGTGTTGCATCGAAAAAAGACCCCGTTGTAGCACTTCGTACAGAATAATCACTCATAAAACCGCTTTGGTTTCCGCCAAGGCGGTTTTTGTCATTGTCAACAAAATGACAAATGTCGATTGCAGTAGTTTTTTGATGAAATTTCACTTGACACAAAAAGTAGTTTTTGATATGATTATGTTGAGGGAAGTTCGGGCTTGTCTAAAAAACCCGTCAAACAAATCCCACAGCCACGACAGGTTTCCGGTGGCCGCAACACACGTTCTGAAGAAATTAAGGGACAAACGAAATCATAGGAGTTACAATGGGAATCATCGAAATCATCACCCTAATCGGTGGCGTAGCGTTCTTCCTCTACGGCATGACTATCATGTCGAACGGCCTTGAAAAAATGTCGGGCGGTAAACTCGAATCTACGCTCAAACGCATGACATCGAACCCCTTTAAAAGTCTTGCGTTAGGCGCAGGAATTACTATCGCTATTCAATCTTCGTCAGCAATGACGGTAATGTTGGTCGGTCTTGTAAACTCAGGAATTATGGGTTTGGAGCAAACGGTCGGACTTATCATGGGTTCGAACATCGGTACGACATTTACCGCTTGGCTCACCTCACTTATCGGTATTGAAAGCGAAGGCAGCGTATTTACCGAACTTTTAAAGCCGGCAAACTTTTCGTTATTATTCGCGCTCATCGGTGTACTTTTCATTTCGGGCAAAAATAAACGCAGAAAAGATATAGGCGACATTCTTGTAGGTTTCGCTATTCTTATGTGCGGTATGGGACTTATGGGCGATTCGGTAAGCGGTCTTAAAAACAGCCCCGAATTTGCAGAAATCCTCACCGCTTTCCAAAACCCGATTCTCGGTGTTGTTGTCGGCACGGTATTTACCGGAATTATACAAAGCTCTGCCGCATCGGTAAGTATATTGCAGGGTATTTCGATGACCGGACATCTTACTTTCGGTATGGCTTTGCCGATTATCATGGGTCAAAACATCGGCACTTGCGTTACAGCGGTAATTTCAAGTTTCGGTGTAAACCGTAATGCAAAACGCGTTTCGGTAGTACATATTCTTTTCAACCTTGTGGGCACCGTAATTTGTCTTGTACTGTTCTACGGTTTGAATGCAATTTTCCACTTTGGATTCCTGTCGGAGACCATAAACCCCTTTGGAATCGCTTTGTGCCACTTCTTGTTTAACCTGTTCACAACGGTAATCTTGTTGCCGTTTTCCAAGATGCTTGTCAAAGCTGCAAACAAAATCATACCCGAAAAGCAAGGCGAAACCGAAAAGGTTACCTTGCTTGACGAAAGATTGTTTAATACCCCTTCCATTGCAATTTCGGAATGCAAAAACCTTACGATAAAAATGAGTCACATCGTAAAAGATGCGATTTTGGATTCCTTAGACGCTTTAAACAAATTCGACAAGGCACTTGCAGACAAAGTAGAAGAAGATGAGGGTGTCGTTGACAAGTACGAGGACAAGCTTGGCACATATTTGGTTAAGCTTTCAAGCCACGACATTACGATAAAAGACTCGCAGAGCGTTTCGACAATGCTGCACTCTATCGGCAACCTCGAACGTATAAGCGACCACGCAGTTGAAATTGTCAAGACCGCTCAAGAGCTAGAAGAAAAGAATTTAAGCTACTCGGAAGTAGCAAAAAAGGAAATCGCAGTTGCAGAAAATGCGATACGTGAAATTATCGATATCACATTCACCGCATTTGAAACCGGTGACACAGCACTTGCAAGAAAGGTTGAACCTCTTGAACAGGTTATCGACCGCATTACCGCAGAAATGAGAAGCAATCACATTGCAAGACTCCAAGCAGGCAACTGTACGATTGAGCTCGGATTCATTCTTAATGACCTTATAAACGGTTTGGAACGCGTATCCGACCACTGCTCTAACATCGCAGTTGCTATGATAGAAGTTGCCGAAGGTGTGTTCGACACTCACAAATATCTTAACGACGTTAAGAGTGGCAACGACGAACAATTCCGCAAGGATTACGAAGAATACAGAATCAAATACAGTTTGGTATAAAAAGATTAAAAGGTGTTGATTGTATTAATCAACACCTTTTTTATTTTTAGATATAGTGCTGTACTCGAATGAACAAATATCAAATCGAAGATGGAAGTGTTTTGAATAGAAGTGCTTTCTTTACACTATTCCTTCATACCCACAAAAAACTGCAATCCCGTCATCATCAAAATATATCATAAAATATTCCTCCGGTGTAGTCCCAAAGAATCCTTTCTTTGCCTCTTTTGTCAGGTAACCACAAGCGCAATCACGGTACAATCCCTCTGAATCAGGAGTTCCTTGTTTCCTATCAAAATCACCATATTTTTCTACAATTTCTGCGGAAGTCAATCCGATAACATCAGATTCATCGAGCCGAGCTCTGCCACAACCGGAAAAACATAAAACAACAAGAAAAAGCGCAATAAATTTAATATGTTTCTTCATAACAGTGTCCTCCGCTAAAAATCAATATTCTCCGGTTTTAGTTGTACTCAGACAACATTATTTGACTCAAAAACAATGTCGGAAAAGCCGAAAACTAATTCGAAGGAATTTCAAAGACTTCTTTCTCCCAAGGTTTTTCTTTGTTACTTGGATATATACACCATTCAATCGTCACTTCGTTATCGTCAACAGAAACGGAGTATAGACCTTCTTTGAATGGGCAATAGCCATCGTCGCCACCTGAAATCTGACCGAGCAAAATTTCGTCGTCATCAGTCTTATGATAGATTTCAGCGCCGCTTCCCAAAAGAAATCGCCACTCTCTTATTATTATTTCACCCTGCTGCGACTCTAATTGAATGTGAATATCATCATAATAATCTCTTTCTAATCCACAGCTGCAAAAGATGAGCATTGTAATCAAACAACTCACAACGATTATCAAAGCATTTCTTTTAGCTATATTACTCATTTTGTATCTTCTCCCAAATAAAATCTGTAAATGCCGCTGCAATAGCATCTGCTTGCGTGTCGGTAATATCATACCCTTTTAAAAGCGGCCAATCCACTCCAAAGACAAAAATATTCGTTGTATAATTTCTCACGCAACTATATATTACTGATTTTGACCAGCCGTTTGTAAATCGAGTATATCGAGAACCTACATAATCATCATAATATGTATTAAATGCGCTAATGAAGTTTGATGCAGAACTATTTAATAGTCGGTATATATTATACGCGTCCGTGTCGGCAAGTAAATCAGCCATCGACAGTAAATATGCTTACTCATATACTGTATAACGATGATTTTAAACATACGTATCGATTTCCTACACGATATGCTATTAGTTATACGTATATTCTTCAGGAATGGCAATTATTAGCGAATTAAATTCGGATTGGTTACCATTTGTATCCGTGGCAACACCTATAAAATTATACACTGGTTGTAGAATTTCGCAGTCGTCCCTGTACTGATTAACATATAAAAGCTTAACTCTTTCAACCTGCATCGTATCTATAATAGCGACGTTCTGTTCAACCGCTTTGGAACCTATGCTTAACGAATCTGGTTCTTTAATTCTCTCTGATGCGCTTTTCAAAGAAATCA
>JAZRUB010000050.1:0-30742 GCA_045652305.1 Eubacteriales bacterium | reverse complement strand
TGGAATTTTATCCGAAAATCGGCGTGACAAGAAGCGTAGGTTCACGTCCCGAAAGTTCCTTGTACGGTTTGAGAGCATTTACTTCCGCGAAGTATTCATTTATCGAAACCACGAAAAATAAGAAAAAAGTAACCAAAAATTCTACCGACCCTGTAACCGGTGAAGCAATCAAAGAAGTTGTTTATGAAAAAGCTCATAACACTTACGGTTTCACTTATCTTGAATCCCAAAACGGATTTGATATTTATGAAAACGAAAACTTCATCCCTATGGGCTTTGCTTATACCGAATTCATGACCGAAACCGATTTTGAAAAGGCATATACAAAGTCCGAACGCGATAAAATGCTTTGCCAATATCTCGTAGTTCCTGACGAAAGAGCTTCATATTACAGCAATTTCATGACACAGGTCACCCCCGAAAACAAAATCAAAGCTGACAAGAACAATTTTGAAAAATCGGTTGATGACCGCAGAACCATGTGCTGTGATGAGTTCGATTACTCGAGCGACGGCTTTACTGCAAAGATAACTCTTGACAAGCCTGCAATCGTTTACTTCAGCGTTCCTTATGAAGAAAACGGTTGGAGTGCAACCGTAAACGGAAACGAAACCGAAGTTCTTCGCGTGACTTACGGCTTTGTTGCGGTTGAATGCCAAGCAGGTGAAAACGATATCGCCTTTGACTATTCAACTCCCGGACTTTTCGTCTCGACACAAATCGAAGTAGGCGAAAATAAAATGACGGTTCCCGGCGGTGTTTGGATTACTTTGATTTCAACCATTGCGTTTGTGCTTTATATGGTTTATTTCAAAGAAATCAAAAATCATACTGCAAGCAATAAATTTTTCAGTTATGATTTTTACGATGACTGCGGTTCCGAGCTCGAAAGAACATCATATTCAAGGTCGAACAATTCGAGAACTCGCATTTCTAAAAAGAGACGTCGCAGACGTTAAAATCGAATAATTAACAAAAAACGCTGTTGCAAAGTAATTTTCGCAACAGCGTTTTTAGCATTTAAGTCTATTATTGTTAATTTCTTTTCGGTATTTTATAACGACAGTTATATTATAATAATTACATCGATAAATATTAACTGCCGCAAAACAAATTTGCGGCAGTTAGAGAGTTAAAATTTAATTATTTGCAATTCTTTTCGCAACGATTGTTATTTTGGTTTCCGCAACGGTCACAATTTGCGAAATGCTCTTCAGCATAGGGATAAAATTCACCTACAGGGAACTGCATCTTTCCGAAGATTGAGCAGGGGTCATCGTTATTGCAGGGTTTGCTGTCTTTTTCAGGCAGACAGAAATGACATGCAGGAAGCATAAGTTGAACCTTACGTTCCATACGAATAACCGAGAATACACCGATAGTAACGTAGACGTTATTTACGCCGACACCGTCAACAAAATCTCCGTCAAAGCGAGAACGGATGAGTTCGGGTATAGCATCGATGCACATGCAGCAATTACCGAAATGACGAGAGCGTTCAACGAGTTTGCTGTCAAGACAGATGGGAGATGCAACTTCTACAACAACGGTAGGAAGAGTAGGTTCGCTGTCGCAACGAAGGTCACGTTCATCGAAGCAGAAGCTGTTCTTTTCGGGGTCAGATGTGAATACAGACACGTTCTTTTCGCTACCGTAAAGAATAATCTTTTTGTCAAACGCGCACAAACCTTTTACCTCGTGCACTCTGCCGCCGCATACGCAAGCTTCAAGAGTAACACAGAAATAATAGCGAACCGTGACTTGATAAAAGCCTTTATTGAACGGTACAGGCTCGATATTGATATTGGTGTTTATAACCTCAACGCATTTGCATCTTACGGCACTTGCCTTGTCGATGATTTCCTGCGCAGAATCACAAAGGTGTACGCGAACGTCCTCTAGACAATCCTTATCGCGCGCGGAATCAAACACCTTATCCACGCTGATGCAACAAAGCTGTTCCTTATTGCTACCACAAAGCCCGCTTAAAGGGCTATTTCTTTCATTCATTGGAAATCCTCCTTGAGTGTTTGGATAATACCATATATTGTGGATTCTTTATTGATATTATCAATACTATTCTATGCAAGGGCAAAGAAAAGGTGAATTTTTGTGAAAAAGAACCATTTACAAATACCACTTGTAGTGATATATTATTGTTGAGGTGATGCGTAATAGAACGTAGAAAGTCAACTGTGTTGACAATTCTCACTTTTGCATTGATTTTTATGATAGGCTTTACCTTCCTCGCTGTACAGGTAGTTTTGTGGCAAAATCAGGACATTTCTGTTGATATCGTCAGCGAGAATGAAACAGGTAATCAAGAAGTATCTATATCTATAAGAAATACAGCAGGTTCGACCCTTTTGTTTTACGAGAATGCCGAAATGACCGGCAAAATCGAATATTTATCCGAAAACGGTTGGGTTGAGTATTGCGATGTTAGTTACACGTCGGGTAATGCAGAGGCTATTTCTCAACTTTACGGCGGAACTTTTGCCGAACTCGAACCCGGAGAAGATTGGCACTTATCTATTCCGGAAGACAAAGTTGCAGACATGAAGAACGGTACTTACCGTATCAAAATGACCTATATTACCGAAAAGAACTACAACAAATACCTTGAGCTTTCGTATAAGCAACACAACGAACTCGAAAGCGACATTAGCAAAGAAAACGAAAATAACGGTGTTGACAAAAATACCGATTCCGAAAAACCGATTAACGATTCCGATAAAACCAACTCGGATATCAAGAACAACCAAATCTTTGGCGAACTTGATGTTGACGTTGACGATTCCCCTGAAGCAACAGACGAAATTTTGAACGAAGAATTCCTTGCCGCTTCGGAAAGTGAAGTTTTCATTAAAACTTTTGATATTGAAATCCCCGAAGACTTCGTTAGCACAATTAGCATTGAAGGACGTAGCATTAACGACGATAACGTTTCTTTCGTAGCTAAATCCGAAGAAAATCAATAAACAAGTATTTCAAAAGCCCCAGAAATCGGGGCTTTTGGTTTTAAAAGGTGAAAATATGACCTTACGTGATAACATTATAAGTATGCTTGAAAAACACAAAGGTGAATATATCTCGGGGCAGAGTATGGCGGATGCTTTTTCGGTTTCCTGAAACGCTGTTTCAAAATGCATACACTCGTTAAAAGAGGATGGCTACGATATACAGTCGGTAAACAATCTCGGTCATTGTCTTGACTGTAATTGTGATATTCTTTCCGGCGCAGGAGTAATTACTCATCTTAATGATGAAAATATCGAAGTAAGGGTATTCAAAACGATAGATTCTACGAATTCCGAAGCAAAGCGCGCTATTACCAACGGCTTGACTTCAGATGCGATTTTCCTTGCCGACGAACAGACGTCGGGACGCGGACGCAGAGGTAGGAGTTTTTATTCTCCTAAAGCAAGCGGTTTATACTTTTCTTGCGTTTTGCACCCGACTACAAGTCTAACAGAATCAACCTTGCTAACCGCCGCCGCATCGGTTGCGGTGTGCAGAGTTATCGAAAAAGCAACAAAAAAACACCCAAGAATAAAATGGGTGAATGATATTTTTATAGACAGCAAAAAGGTTTGCGGAATACTTACCGAAGCGGTATCGGATTTTGAAAGCGGACGCGTGCAGGCAGTAATTGTCGGAATAGGAATTAACCTTACGACAAGCGACTTCCCCGAAGAAATCAGCCAAATCGCCACAAGCGTAGGTCAAAGCATCAACAGAAATTACCTTTCGGCGGAGATTTTCAAGGAATTGAAAGCATTTTGTTCCGCCCTTCCCGAAAAAGGATTTATGGAAGAATACAGAAATCGCTCGTTAGTTTTAGGACAAACGGTATACTTCACCCGTAACGGAACAGACTATACCGCCAAAGCCGAGGAAATACTAGATGACGGCAGTTTAGCGGTAATTACCGATAAAAACGAAAGAATAGTTTTGCAAAGCGGTGAAATAAGCATTAAGCTCTTCTAATCTTTATACGTTTCATATACTTTGCGACTACAAACGCAAAAACAATTTTAATACTGTCAAAAATCCCGAAAGCAGACACAGTACCGATAAAAATATCGAAATAACTCACTTTGCTTTCAACAAAAGACATAGCACGTGCGCTACCGACGGCATAGCACGCCAAAATAGCCACAACAGTTGCAGCCACAGCGGAATATCGATTCTTTCCAAAAATCGATTCTACGGCGATATAGACGGTCGCAGAGGCAATAAAACCCAATATATATCCGCCCGTCGGGCCGATAAGCACTCCAAACCCTGCGCCAAATCCCGAAAACACCGGTACTCCGACGGCACCAAGCGCAATATAAACAATTAAGGATGCTAATGCTTTTTTTGCACCGAATAAGTAAATTACAAAAAACACACCGAATGTTTGTAATGTAAACGGTATTAACGGTGTAGGTATGGAAAGCCACGAACAAACCGCAAGTATTACTGCGCAAAGTGCGATATTTGACATATCTCTTATTTTATTGCGATTTTTCATAACTTCACCTCCCTATTGTTTATTTAGAATATATCATAACAAAGATAAAATGTCAACCTGTGTATAAAATCAGGTTGACATTTGTTTTTTAGTATTTATCGCAATACAAAGAGACCGCAACGGTTAAAATATCGTCTTCAAATTCTTTTGCCTCGAGATAGGCAATCGGATTCAATTCTCTGGGAATAAGCATATTAGGAAGTAAGCTATCCACAAATGGCAACATACCTAATTTAGTGCCATCGTCACGTTGTACGGACAATCTATTGTAATCTTCGGGTACGAGCGAGAGCTTTTCGCCTATATTAATCGAATCGTAAAGTTCTTTTTGCTCATCACACAGAAAAGTACCCTCTAATTTACTAACGCCTATAAACGTACCTTTGTGAGGCGATACCTTGCGGAAAACCTCAAACACAAAGCTTCTATCCTCGGAAAGAAGTTTAAGTGTTATAGGATAAAATGATTTCTTTCTCATTCAACCTCAACCTCTTTTCCGAGAGCGAACGAGTAGAGAATCGTGTGACTTACTTTGCGTTCGGTCATACTTTCCACCGCGTGTCGGTAATACAATATCTGCACGCGGTGACGCGCAACAAGCTCATCGAGCGTTTTTACTCTATCGGTCTTATAGTCCACAACGGTGTACGTACCGTCGGGATTTTCGAAAAAGCAGTCGATTACACCCTGAACAAGAAAATCGCAATCGCCCTGAAGCGCGCTGTCGCTGATTGAAAAACGTTTTTCGCGGTATACCTTTTTCGATTCGGATATACGTTTAAACAAATCGCTTTGGAAAAACCGTTCCAATGACGGAATATCAAGCATTCCGTGTTGCTCTTTTGTTATCATTCGTATATCAAGCAGTCGCATAGCTTCATTTGAAATACCGTTGCGCTTTATGTTATTGAAATCGCAAAACTGCATAAACAGGTGGTTTGCCGTTCCTATATCTGCCGCATTCGCGGTCTTTTCCGACGCAAATTTCGGACGAAGTGAAACACGCGATGATGGAACAGACAAATATTTATTATACTCATCGTCTTCCAATATACCCTCGCGCAGCTCCGAAACAGATATTTTGGCTGCTGTTTTGACAAGTTCGCTATACGGGTATTTATACTTAACGATTTCAAGCATTTTCTCGTTAGGTTCTATTATTTTTTTGCGTTTTTCGGGTCTGCTTACCAACACTCCATCGGTTTCAAGGATAGAACGAACCGAGAAAAACGGTTGCTCTTCCCTATCGATAACGGTATAAAGAACCATATCAAGCCAACTTTTTGCCGACTCGCGGTTATAACGTCGTTCCTGCCATCCCGTTTCGGCAGAACCTGTAATATAAAGCCGTTCCTTAGCGCGTGTCAATGCTACGTACAGCTTACGGAGTTCTTCTCCTATAGCAGTTTCGCGCTCTTTATCAACCGCGTTTATATTGCATAATGGGTCGAAAGAAGTGAAATTCACCCTATCTTTTATGCGGAAATAAACACCTTTGCCACGCAAGAACGTAATTTCTGCTGTATTAGCAAGACCTCTAAACTGCTTTTCGGTTCCTGCGAGAAAGCAAACCTTAAATTCCAAACCTTTGGACTTATGCACGGTAATAAAGGAAACTGCATCTTCTTCCCCTGAACGTACGGCATCGGAAATTTGCTTTTCGCCGTTAGAAAGTTCGGAAATATAATCAAGAAAGCCCGAAAGTCCATAGTTTTGAGCAGTTTCGTATTTCGAAGCATACTCATAAAGCAACAATAAGCTTTCTCTGTTATTCGTAGACGCTGCTATCCTAAGCAACCCTGAGGAAACGAAAAATCCTTTTAGAAACTCTCTGCAGGGGACACCTGTGCTTTCCTCGCGCCAATTAAACAGACGTTTAATAAAACCACGGCATCTTACACACAAACCGCTATCGCCGTTACGTGTTGTGAATTTATATCTGCGAGCCGAAACGCGATGATTCTTGGGCGTTGCAACGGTTGCAACGGCATAAAAGAACGATGTTTTCGGCAAACACAAACGTATACGGTAAAGGTCATTTGACGTAAAATTACATATAGGGCTACGCATCAACGCGCAAAGCGATATATCATCGGTCGGGTCATCTATTGCTCTTAACGATGATACCGCGAGTTGAATATCGGGATTTTCCAAAAAGTTTTCGGCTATTTCGGTCTTATACGGAATGCCATATTTAGTAAATGCTCTTTCGTATTCAACAGAATAACCTTTCATAACACCAAGCATTACCGCAAAATCCGAAAAGTTGAACTTTTCTCCCGAATCATCGGTTTCTTCATTAACAAGTCGAGCAATTTCCCGTGCGATATACTCCGCCTCGGCACGTCTTGCATCAAGCGCTTTGCCTTTTTCTTTATCGGCAACGGCAATGACAACAGGATGTTTCCTATCGGGACGTTTCGATGCCTTTACGAGCCATTCGCCGTCGTATTCGCGGAAATATGGCGTATCGGTTGTTATGTTCTCAAACAAATAGTTTACATAATCTATAACGGATTGACCGCACCTGAAATTTTCACGCAAGAAGATTCGTGCATTTTTACTTTTTTGCGAGGGCGAAATATCCGCATATTCCTCCTTATATCCAAGGAATATATCGGGGTATGCATTACGGAAACGATAGATACTTTGTTTTACGTCGCCTACCATGAATCGGTGGCTTCCTCCCGCAAGAAGACTAAATAGTCTATCCTGCATGGGGTTAACGTCTTGATATTCGTCAATCAGTATTTCTTTGAAACTGTTTTGCTTTTTCAAGCAAAGTTCAGTAGGAACTTTATTGCCGTTTTCGTCAGTTGTTTCAAGCAAACAAAGTGCTTTTCTTTCGAAATCCGAATAATCCAAAACTCCGTTTTCGCGCTTGACTTTTTCATACTCGGTTTCAATATCGCTCAAAAACGAGTTGATATACATGACCATATCGGCGCAAAGTTCGAAGCTGTTTGCGTTATAGTCATCGTTGCCTCTGATATAACGCGCCTTTACTTTAGAATGCGCATCCATGAGTTTTGTTTTCATTTTGCCGATTATCTTGCGCTCTTCAGGTTCGCACCCTTTACGCAAAAGCGATATACCAAAAGAATTTTCGGCAAGATTACAGTAGTTTACATAATTTGTGTCAAGCGAATCACGCACAGCTTCGAATGCATTGACAAGTTTGTCCAGCGGAACAAGATAGGAATCTTCATCTGCTACATTTGCAGCATAAGTATAAATATCGTTTGCCGATTCGATAAATTCCTCGTAAACAATCTTTAAACGATTCTTGATTTCTATGCCCGTTTGCGTTTCGAAAAGACCTTTTTCACGCATTAATTTTGCTTCGCTACGCAAATCTTCGGCACACTTAACAAGCACGTCTTCCCTATCAAGCGTCACGCGAAGGCTGTTATACAGCTTTATCATCGCGTCGGCAAGGGGTGTATCGTTTTTATCACCGGTGAAATTATCGGCGAATCTTAAAAACGTTTCATACTCGCTGTCGTAACCTTTTGATATAAGGTCATCAACCACGTGGCGCAAAATCATTGCAGATTCGGTTTCATCAATTACTCTTACTTTAGGTGATATCCCTAAAGTTGCAAAGTTTTCCTTTACAAGCGAAAGACAGTATGATGAAATCGTACATATATTTGCTTCCGAAACAAGCAACGATTGACGATACAAATGTGTATTATCGGGAGATTTTGCGGATTCTCTAAGCAGAGCATCGTACAATTTACGTTTAATATCTGAAGCTGCTGCTTTCATAAAGGTTACAACAAGAAAATCGTTCACCGAAGCTCCCGATTTGATTTTTTCGATAAGTCGGGTTGTAAGAACGGTGGTTTTACCGCTTCCTGCACCTGCGCTTACAAGAATGTCTTTATCTTTGGTAATAATCGCATCTTTTTGTCTATCGGTAAAGACGGTTTCATTTTCAATCGGCATCTTCTATGTCCTCCTCTTCTTGTTGTTTCTTGCTACGGCAGAAATCGCCGAGAGCGCAATACTTGCAAGGGTCTGTTTTTTTGTTTTCTATTTCAAGAGGACAAATATCCATATTGCCGTCAAACACGTTGTTGGCAAGTTTGTCTACCTGCTCGCGCAAGGTGTTTTCTATATCCTTAAACTCTTCGTCGGTATACGCCTTTTTCCAACCGCCACGCACATACAGTTTCCCCTCGGCGCTTCGATTTACAGGTACAAACTTGAAGCTGTTGCTCATGGCGTAAACCACATCGGGATTGTCAAGGACTATTCCGTTTCGTTTGATGCATTTGGATATCTCTTCTGCAAGTTCTTCTTCGCTTTCTCTGCCGTTTATGCTGACGTTAGGCAAGGTTATTGTATAATAAAACGCACCTGCAGGAACAGAATTTGTCTTTTCACAAAATGCAAAAAGATAATGCAAAAGCTGACTATCCAAGCCGTATGAAACCAAATCGACAGAAAAGCTCTTATCATAGGTTTTGTAGTCGATAACACGTACGTATTGTATACCGTTCAAGGTATAGGTGTCCACACGGTCGATAGAACCGCGCAAACGAACGGTTTTACCGTTAACGTCATATTGTATTGCCGGTATATCTTCATTGGCAAGGCCTATTTTAAATTCAAAGCCTGTCGGAAGAAAATCGCTCTCGGAAAACTCGGCACAAAGGTTTTCTGCTACAAACTGAATGGTTTTTACCATATTGGAGTAGGTATGCAAAAACTTTTTATCTTCGCTTGCCTGTTTACCGATTACGTCAAGAAAATATTGTTTTGAGAGATTATTGATAAGTTCTTTACGTTCTTTTTCATCGGGGCAAACAAACTTACCCGTAGACACACACTCGCGCATGAACAGTTCGAGTATCTTATGCACAAAGTTTCCGATTTCGGGCATGGAAAACTCGTTTTGCTTCTTTTGCTTCAAATCCAAAAGATAATTACCAAAGAACGAAAAAGGACATTTTGCGTAGGTTTCGAATTTCGAGGGCGAAAGATTAAGCGTATTGGCAGAAAAATCTATACGCGAATGCTTTTCGCTGACCGAAGGCTCGGTACGGAAAAACGGAATATCAGAATCGAAAAATGTTTTTTCTATCTCGTTGCGGATTTTACCCTCTTTGATTGACGGAAAATTAGCCGCAATAGATTCGCGCGAATACAAAGCCTCTTTACTGTCAAAGTGAACGACCTCAACTTCAGGCAACATATTTCCAACCGAAAGCCATGCGGTAGACGGGCGCAATTCCCCGCCCGAAAGCTCGCTAAACGGACAGGAAAGCACCAAACGGTCAGTAGGTGCGGAAAATGCCGCATAGACGAAAAATCTATTGGTATTTAATTGTTTTTCCATTGTATCGGCTATAATCAAACCGACGTCTTCAAGCACAACCGCTTCGTCACGGTCAAAAAAGCTATTGTTTTGGGTAAGTCTTGGAAATTCACCGTCACAAACACCCAAAACGAGAACCATTTTGCTTCCGCCTGCACGAATAAGCGATGCATCACCGAAAGTTACGGCATCTAAAGATGCAGGAATTGCACCTAAAGAATAGCAATCACACATCAATCTTATCAACGTCATTAGGCGTTTGGGTGTAATTTCTCTATCGCCACATATTGAATCGAGCTGGTCAAAAATATTTATAAGTATCTTCCACAACTGAATTTCGCGTTCAGAACGTTCGCGTTCACCGTTTTTAAGCGCACGCTCAGCAGACAAACGGAGCCGTTCATCTATTTGCATCGACATTAAATGAGCATAAAGCGACTTTAATGCAACTGACACCGTCAATCCCTTTTGTGTAAGAGAATCGCGCAATGCAGAAAGAGGTATGACTATTTTATCACGCGCTCTATTTGCCGTTTGCAGCATTTTACTGCCACGTTCGGTCAAATCGCCCTCGCGATATCCTTCGGGGTCAAGAGTCCATTCCTCGCCGCTATACCATGCTTTACCGCGGAGTTTCCACGACTGTGCATAGCTTAGCAACACGTCACTTTCATTAATAGTAAGGTCTGTATAACCGCTTTTAATATATCTTTTAATACTTCGAAGCGAAAAGTCTTCGGTAACAACCGAAATACTTGCAAGCAAAAACGCGAAAAGCGGTTTTGTGATAATTTCTTCTTTTGCAGACATATACACGGGGATTTCGGCACGCGAAAAAACCGAGTCAACAATCGAAGAATATGCTTCGGTGTTTCCCGTAAGTATAGTTATATCGCGGTATCTTCCGCCCAAACGTACATATTCGCATATTTCTGCCGCAGCCGCTTCTACCTCGTCAAAACGGTTCTTAGCAGTAATCAACTTAACCGCGTCGTCGTTACAATTTATAGGCTGAACGTTATTCTTCCAAAGATTGCGTTCTATATATCTAAGCGATTCGAAATTTGCGCGTTTAGGGTCGGGGGTAATATAATCCTCAGACACGCCTTTATTAAGTGCAAGTACACGTTCGGAGGCTTGTCTGTTTTCATCAAAAAACGAACGGTTATAGTCTACTGTAAACGATATATATGTATCTTTGCTTTGCGCTATAATTTCTTTTATAATAGCGTATTCCTGCTCGGTAAAGGTATAATAATTATCTATATACACCGAAGTGTTTTTGAAAAATTGTTTATTGGGCAACTCGTCAGCCAAACGTGTAAGAGCATCACGCGGGTCGTACAACTCAGCACCAAAAACCTTTTCATATTCTGAATATATAAGTGCAATATCGTGCAATTTCGCCTTGATTCGCGTTTCATCCTCTAAAGTACCCGAAGAAAGCGCCTCGTTCAAAATCGCAGGTGTTACCATTGCCATTTTCATACGCGAAATAAAAGCAAACATCGACGTGGCAAAATCGGGTTCATCGGCAACGGCAGAATATTCCAAAAGTTTACCCTTTAATTCTTCTGCGATAATCGACAAAAGGGCGCAAGCGCCCCCTTTATCTATATTATCGATTGCCAAACCGCCGTACTCACGTGCAACGCGGTTAGGAAGACGCTCGAAATTGAGCACCTCGCAAAGCATATTTATTTTATCACCAAAACGTGCGCAAAGCGCAGATTCATAAGCAACAGACTGTTGTTCGGGCACGATAACAAGGCAATTTCTTCCCTTTTTCATATCTTCGCTCAAACATTTAAACATATATTCGGTTTTTCCGCTGCCCGATGCACCGATAACACGATGTAACATTTTTAATCTCCAAATAATTCGAGTAATTTGAAACGGAATATATACCTTCGGCTTTTAAAAACCGACGTATCTTTTTTTGCTATTCCTGCACTTTTAAATTCGCTGTCCGATGACGCTTTGGTACACAACGGAGGAAAAAGCACACACCACCAATTGTTGCCGTTTGCCGTTCCGAGGTTTACACGCAAAGAAAGGTATTCGCCCGATGGAAGATAAAAATCTTCGTACGTTCTTGTGGGATAGCTTTCACTCCCCCATTGAACGGTGGCGCGATAGTCAACTCCCTGTTCCGCCAGAACGCGGTTTGCTATCTCCTCTATACGTGGTATGTTTTCCGCTACAACATTACTTGCGGTGACAATATCACCCGATTCCGAGAACATATCGCCACATTCATCAAGAATTGCATCACGTACCGAAAGTTTAATATTTTGTGCTGCTTCGCTATTGTCGTCAGCAAGAACGTGCAGTCTTATCACGTTGTCAAAAATTTTTGCTTCGCTTCGCGGAATAAGCATATCCACGATGGTGAGAAGCATAAAGCAGGCACAAAACAGAGCGATAATTTTGGTTTTCATATGTTAATTCTCCTTTTACTTGTTGGTTCGATTATGAACAAGCAAAAGGAAAAATATTCACAAAAACTCAAACAACCGTAGTGCAAGAAACGGCAAAATACCCCTCGTTTTCAAGTTGCTTTGCCGCAATATTTGCTTTTTCTTCATTTTCGTACACGCCAAAAACCGAAGGTCCGCTTCCCGAAAGGCGCGAAGTGATTGCGCCAAGCGCTTTCATTCGCAAACGAAGTTCTTTCGTTTCGGGCGCTAACACGTCGGTGACGGGTTCAAAAGCGTTTCCAAAAGACATGACTATTTTATTAAAATCTTTTTCATCAACCGCTTTTAGCAATTTATCGGTGTCGTTACGCACAGGCAACATTGCCGAATCATACTGACGATATACTTCGGGTGTCGAAAGCCTTGCTTTGCCTATTGCGATAACTATATCAAGACGACACGGCATATTAAGCGGTGTAAGTATTTCACCTCTGCCCTCGCAAACAGCAACGCGGTTAAGGAGGCAGAGTGGTACGTCAGAACCGAGTTTGGATGCGAGCTCAAACAATTTGCTTTCCTCCAAAGGATTCGCAAGCATTTTGTTAAGCCCTCTCAATACAGCTGCCGCATCGGAACTTCCCCCGCCTAAGCCAGCAGGAAACGGTATACGTTTATCAAGAAAAATCGAAAGCGATTTTTCCATCCCTACGGTTTCAAAAAAGAGTTTTGCGGCACGTACACAAAGGTTATTCTCTGTGCAAAGTTCTTTTATATTACAGTCGAATGAAATATCGTTACCGTTATCATTCAACTCCAAATCAATCACGTCGCAAAGCGACACGGGTGCCATAACCGAGCGAAGTGAATGAAATCCGTCATCGCGGACACCCGTTATATCGAGTGTAAGATTGATTTTTGCATTCGCAGTTATTCTCATAGCGTTTTTATAAATGCTTCTATTCGTTCTATTGCTTTACGGATATGTGTAGGCGAGTACGCATAGGAAAGACGCGCAAAGCCTTTACCGCTTTCGCCAAATGCGCTTCCGGGGACTATCGCACACTTCTTTTCGTAAAGCAAACGTTCACAAAACGTTTCGTCATCGATACCAAACTTCCTCAAATCCGCAAACACGTAAAATGCACCGTCGGGCATAAAGGTTTCTATGCCGATACGGTTAAGCTCGCTGACGATGAAGCGACGACGTGCATCGTATTCGCTCTTCATGTATTCGATATCCTTGTCACCGTTTTTAAGCGCTTCGATAGAGGCGTATTGGCTTGTCGTAGGTGCAGACATGATTCCGTATTGGTGGATTTTTGCCATCTGCGACGTAAAGTGCGAGGGGGCAAGAGTATATCCCATACGCCAACCAGTCATAGCATATGCCTTTGAAAAACCGTTCGCGATAATGGTGCGTTCGCGCATATCGGGCAGAGATGCTATGGACACGTGTTTTTCGCCGTAGGTAAGTTCGGCATATATTTCGTCCGAAAGCACACAGATATTTGTTTCGCGCAATACATCTGCAATTTCTTCCAAATCCGATTTACGAAGCACAGAACCTGTAGGGTTATTCGGAAATGCAAGGACTAACATTTTAGTCTTTTCGGTTATAGCAGAGCGCAGTTGCTCTGCCGTAAGGCGAAAACCGTCTTCGGCAGAAAGGTTAATAATAACAGGAACACCGCCTGCAAGTCGCGCAAGAGGCTCGTAGCATACGAAACAAGGTTGAGGGATAATTACCTCGTCACCAGGTTCGATAACAGCACGCATAGCAAGGTCGATAGCCTCACTTCCGCCTACGGTCACGATGATTTCGCTTTTAGCATCGTATTCAAGACCGAAACGGCGTTTTTGATATGCGGCTATCTCTTCGCGCATTTCCATTATTCCGTTATTAGAAGTATAGTATGTATGTCCCTCTTCAAGCGAACGGATACCCGCGTTGCGTATATGCCAAGGGGTATCGAAATCGGGTTGACCGACGGTTAGCCCGACTACGTCCTTCATTTCACCGAGAAGGTCGAAGAACTTACGGATGCCCGACGGTTTGATTTCGGTTATTTTTGAAGGTAGACATTTTGATGCGTCGAATTTCACCAGCTGTTTCCTCTTTTGTCAACTTTCTCGGTGCCGTATACGACGCCGTTTTCTTTATATTTTTGGAGCTCAAAATGAGTAGCAGTTGCAGTTACACCTTCGATAGTTGCAAGTTTTTCTGCAACGAAAAATGCAACGTCACGCATATTACTGCATTCAACCGTTATAGCAAGGTCAAAACCACCCGACATAAGACTTACCGACTTAACTTCGGGGAAATGGCAGATGCGCTCTGCAACCGAGTCAAAACCCTTGTCGCGTTGCGGAATGGTTTTGAGTTCTATAAGTGCAGTTACGCTGTTCTTGCCTGCTTTATCCCAATTAATAACGGTACGGTAGTTCATAATAGTTCCGTCGGATTCACATTCGGCAATTATATCGGATACCTCTTTTTCGGTGATACCGAGCATTGTCGCAATATCCTTAGGAGAAATACGGGCATCTTTTTCTAAATATGCTAAAATACGTTCTTTCATTTTTTCCTCCAAAAATCTAAAATTTATAAAAATCCTTTTTGCGCGAATCGAATTTCGCAAGGTATTCAAACCCAATATCTTTAAGCATTTCCGATGCTTCTTTAAAGTTTGCACCTAAATGACACGCAAAATGCGCATCGCTTCCCAAAGACACGTCTCTACCGCCGAATTCGTAATAAAAAGCGAGTAAATCTCTATTGGGCAGACATTCGTTCATCGTCTGGCGCAAACCCGAAGTATTGCATTCAAGCGTTAATCCCTTATTAATAACAGCTTTCAAAACAGGTTCGAAATATTCCCTGCCTTTATTCTTAATATCGGGAAAATCGCTGACATTATTCGCGAGATAATACCGTTTCGGATAGGTGATGTGAGTCAGTACGTCAAAGTTGCCCCATTCAATCGTATCAAGCATCTCTTTGATATACTGCTCCCAAAGCGAAACATATTCATTTTTCGACATCGATTTAATATCGGTATCCGCAAAATCAATAATTCCGTATACCGCGTGAACCGAGCCGAGTACGATATCGTAAGGCTGGCTTGCTATCTGCGCATGTGCTTCATTCGGCATGTGGGTTGCCTGACCTAATTCTATGCCGTGAAGCAGAGAAAGTCTACCCTTAAACTCCTCTTTTGCTTCCAAAATATCACGCGCTACCGATTCGTGGTCAAGCGGTTCAAAAAAACCGTCGCGAATACCGTCGATATCGAAATGGTCGGTTACAGCGATACCCTTTAAGCCTTTTTCAAGTGCGATTTCGCAGAGCTCGCGTACCGAACTTCCTTTTCCTTTAGGGATATCGCTTGAATATTGAGAATGTGTATGGTTGTCAAACATATTAATACCTTTTTAATACTAAAACATTGATACCTGGTCTGATTCGGGAAGGTCACCGAAACAGTTATTTTTTGTAAGAAGTTCCATAATAGATTTATTTACGCCTGCTTTTACGCGCACTTCTTCGATAGTGGTCGCTTCTCCGTTTTTAACTACTTCCGCTATTTTTTCGGCAACCGATTCGCCAAGGCCGTTAAGCGAACAGAGAGGCAATCTGATTTTGCCGTCTTCGGGAACAAAGGCGAATGCTTCGGACTTGCCTATAGAAACGGGAAGGAAACTAAATCCTCTTGCAAACATTTCAAGCACGATACGAAATGTTGTAATACTGCCTTCTTCTTTCGCTGTAAGTTTGGGTGCGGCACGAAGCGCCGTAAGTCGTTCCTCTATTTTTGCTTTGCCACGCATAATAAGCTCGCCGTCAAAGAATTCGCGTTTTATGGTAAAGTAGGTAGCATAATACGCAACGGGTTGATATATCTTGAACCAACTCAATCTAAGCGATGCTATAGTATATGCGGCGGCGTGTGCTTTCGGGAACATATACTGTATCTTGTTACAGGAATCGATATACCATTGCGGTACGTCTTTTTCGCGCATAGCGGCTTCCTGCTCGGGGGTTAGTCCTCTACCCTTACGGGTACGTTCCATTGATTCGAACGCTACCGAGGAATCCAATCCCTTATGCATAAGATAAACCATGATACTGTCACGCGTACCGATGATTTGGTCGATAGTACAAGTACCGCTTTCGATAAGGTCTTTACCGTTACCGAGCCAGATACCCGTGCCGTGCGAAAGTCCCGCTATCTGAACAAGGTCGGCAAACGATTTCGGCTTTGCGTCGAGAATCATCTGTATCGAATAGTCGGTTCCGAACTCGGGGATACCCATAGTACCTATTTGGCATCCTATTTGTTCGGGAGTTACCTTAAGCGGTTTTGTCGAAGCGAAAAGTTCGATAACGTTCTTATCGTTCATGGGAACGTCACGAACGTCAATGCCTGTATAGTCTTGAAAATACCTATAATAGGTCGGCACATCGTGTCCGAGTATGTCAAGCTTTAAAATCGTGTCATGCAGATATTCAAACGCGAAGTGAGTGGTAATTACACCGCTGGATGCTTTATTTGCGGGATACTGAACGGGAGTAAAGTCGTAAATTTCATATTCCTTAGGAATAACGACGATACCGCCGGGGTGCTGTCCGGTTGTTCTCTGAACACCGACAAACCCCTGTACGAGTCGTGCCTGTTCGGCACGTGTCAATGATAGGTTTTCCTCTTCCAAAAACTTCTTCACATATCCAAAGCAGTTTTTTTCCTGAAGTGTACCCACAGTTCCTGCACGGAAAATATTTTCCTTGCCGAACAGAACTTCGGTATATTTATGCGCTTCCGATTGAACGTCGCCCGAAAAGTTAAGGTCGATATCGGGTGCTTTTTCGCCATGGAAGCCAAGGAAGGTTTCGAAAGGAATATCGTGTCCGTCGGGGCGCATAGGTGTGCCGCATTCGGGACAGTTTTTATCGGGAAGGTCAAAACCCGAACCAACCTCACCGTTGGTGAAAAATTCCGAATATTTACATTTCGGACAAGCGTAGTGAGGCGGTAACGGATTAACCTCGGAAATTTTCGCAAGTGTTGCAACAAAAGAAGAACCAACCGAACCACGTGAACCTACAAGATATCCGTGTTCTTCGCTATTTTGAACCAAACGTCTTGCAATAACGTAAAGTACCGCAAAACCGTTTTGGATAATGGAGGTCAATTCCCTATCCATGCGCTTTCTTACAAGGTCGGGCAATTCGCCGTTATATCCATACATTTCGTGTGCGGTTTTTTCGCAAAGTTCTTGCAGTTCTTCCTCCGCGCCGTCGATTTTCGGCGTATACGCACCGTCGGGGATAGGTTTTATGTCGTCAAAATCCTCAATTACTTTTTTCGGATTTTCTACAACCACGCGATATGCTTCTTCCTCACCAAGATAGGCAAATTCGTCCATCATTTCTTCGGTTGTACGGAAAAATATCCTCGTATCGCGCATTGCGTCACCAAAACCTTTACCGCGAAGCATTATCTGACGATATATTTCATCTTCGGGGTCAAGGAAATGCACGTCACCCGTAGCAACGACAAGTTTCTTTTGTTTTTTCGCTATGGCAATTATTTTACGAACGTTATCGTGTAATTGCTCAACCGTTGCCTTATTTTCATCAATAAGATATCCGTTGTTACAGTCGGGCTGAATCTCGAGATAATCATAAAAATCGGCTATACGGTAAAGTTCGTTATCCGGTCTGCCTTGCAAAATAGCGTCATAAAGTTCGCCCGACGAACATGCAGAGCCGATAACCAAACCCTCGCGATACTCATTAAGCAAAGTTTTGGGAATACGCGGATGTTTATGAAAATAGTCGATATACGAACGTGAAACAAGTTTATAAAGGTTTTTAAGCCCTTTAAGATTCTTAACAAGTATGATTATATGATGACTTTTCAACCGTTTAGGGTCTGCATTATTAGCCATCGCGATATTCATCTCGTTGACGGTGTATATGCCGTTGACCGCCAATTTACGCGACATACATTCGAATATTTTGGAAAGCATTTCGGTATCGGCATCCGCCTTATGGTGGTCAAACTCACCCAATTTGAAATACTTTGCAAGAGTATCGAGCGTATGTTTATTAATGTCGCTATTGATATAACGCGACAGCGCAACCGTATCAAGATAGGGATTTTCAAAAGGTATACCGTTATCCGCAGCAACACGGCGGATAAACGAAATATCAAAATTGGCGTTATGTGCCACCAACATTCTGTCACCGCAAAATTCCAAAAACTTAGTTACGGCTTCCTTTTCGTCAGGCGCACCTTTTACCATATCGTCGGTAATACCGGTGAGTTTCACTATATTTTCGGGTATCGGCATACCGCAATCGACAAAAGTCGAAAATTCGCCCACAATATCACCGTTTTTATACATAAGGGCACCGATTTGGGTAATACCGCATGTCATTGGCGAAAGACCGGTTGTTTCTATATCGAATATTACGAATTCATCTTCGCTGAATTTGATAGTTTTAGTTTCATCATAGCGAAATACCGCGCGTGCGGTATCGTCTACGAGATAACCCTCGATGCCGTAAATCGGTTTAACGTCGGGGTATTTGTTAGCCGCATTCATAACGATAGGGTACGCTTGTAAAGTACCGTGGTCGGTAAACGCAACAGCAGGCATTCCCCACTCGTGAGCACGAGCCATTACATCGCCTGCGTCGGCAAGAGCATCTGTCGCGGACATGTTGGTATGAAGATGCAGTTCCACACGCTTTTCTTCGGCATTATCTTGTCTTCCGAAAAACTTACATTTCGAAATAGCCTTTACGTTTATGGTGAGTTCGTCATCTTCTACCCATTCCTGAGTGTCGCGGTTGAAAACTCGTCTATGCTCTGCCTTGCCTGCAACAAGAACGTACATCGGCGCTTTGAGTTTAGGTGCTTCGCTCTTTTTGCAAGTAAAACGCGCAGTAACCGATGCGGAATTATCGGTTATGTAAATAGTGAAAGTTATCTTTTCACCCTCGTAATTTTCCTTGCTCTCTACAAGAAACATTTTACCTGCGATACAGACCGCAGTATCGTTTTTTAGCAAGGAAATAGGTGTGAAATTCCAGTTTCTGCGCTCACCGAAAATAGCCTCGGGAGAAGTAATGTCGAGCGTCATACGCCCTACACGGACAAGATGTTTTCCGTCGTTTTCAAAATATTCGGCATCATCAACTTCTTCATTAGTGAAAGAAGAGCGAGGAGGTTCTTTATCGGTTTTTTGAGCGATTTCCTGAGAAATTACAAATTTTGCCTCTCTGATACTTTCGGCAAGTTCGAATTCACGTTCGTTGAAATATTCAGCAGGGTCTATTTCTTCATACTCGAGCTTTACCACAATAGAAACACCAAACTGGTCACGCACGCATTGCGTGATAAAAAGTTCAGCTCCGTTTGCTTCGGGGATATCTCCCGAAATATTATTGCGGAGTTTTATTGTGAAAACACCCGTATTGACGTCATAATCATAAGTAGCACTATCAAAAAATCCGTAATCAAGTTTAGAAACGTGTTTAAGTGTTTCTATTATGCCGTCCATATACTTTTCTTCGAATGTGATATTAAAACGCGGATAAATGCTCGAGGAATTAAGGGCATAGGATTTTTTTATTCTATCTTCTATATCAAAAAGCAGATTAGGTTCAACATAGCAAGAAAGCTCCGCCTTAACCGCGATTGAAACACGTTCGCGGTCAACCATTACGGAGAAGGAATCGAATTTCGATATTGTTTCCTTTTCTTTTTCGGAAAAGGAAGCTCTTTTGAATTTTGAAAGAAATTCGTTAAGCATTTAGCATTTCCTTTATTTCATACATGAGTGTGGGTATCATTTCATCTTGTGGAAGTTTTTTTATTATTTCGCCTTTGCGGAAGAGTACCCCCTCTTTATTTCCGCAAGCAACGCCTATATCGGCATGTTTTGCTTCACCGGGTCCGTTAACCGCGCAACCCATAAGTGCAACGGTTATACGACGGTCGGTTTTAATGTTTCTCGTTTGTCTTTCGAGTTCGGCAACCAAAGGAATAACGTCAGATTCGGTTCTTCCGCAGGTCGGACAAGAAACAATATTAATACCACCGCCAATACCGCAACAGAACAGTATATCTTTTGCCGCCATTACCTCATTGACCGGGTCATCGGTAAGCGAAACACGTACGGTATCGCCGATTCCGTCTAAAAGCAGACTTCCGATACCGATAGCGGATTTTATATTACCTCTGCGTACGTCACCTGTTTCGGTTACGCCGATATGTAGAGGATAATTACATCGTTTCGAAAGAATCCTTGCCGCGTCTACCATTGTTTTTACGTCGGAACTTTTTACCGAAAGAACGATGTTATCAAAATCGCACATTTCGAGCATACGCGCATTAGAAAGCGCACTTTCGGCAAGTGCCATCGCGGTAGGTCCGCCGTATTTGACAAGCATTTCTTTTTCGGCGCTACCGCCGTTAATGCCTATGCGGATAGGGATATTTCTGGTTCTGCACGCATCGGCAACTTTTTTTATATTATCTTTATCACCGATATTGCCGGGGTTGATTCGGATTTTAGTTATACCGCGTTCAGCCGCCGCAAGTGCTAATTTATAATCAAAATGTATATCCGCAACAAGCGGTATTGAAGTGTTTTCGACGTAATAAGGGATTGCTTCCGCTGCCGCCATATCGTTTACCGTAAAACGGACAATATCGCATCCCGACGCGGAAAGTGACTTTATCTGTGCCAAAGTAGCTTCTTTATCAGCGGTTTTAGTGTTTGTCATAGATTGGATAGCGATAGGATTATTTCCGCCGATAGCAATATTTCCTATCTTTATTTCTTTTGTTTTTCTCATAATTAAAACAACCCTGAAATATCTTTCATCATTACCAAGAACATCAAGCCGAGCAGTAAAATCATAAACACGGCACTTATTGCCTGTTCATACTTGGGATTCATGGGTTTTCGTCTGATCGCCTCGATGATATAAAACAGCAATCTTCCGCCATCAAGCACAGGTATGGGGAGAAGATTGAATATACCGAGCGATACAGATATCATAACTGCTAAAACGGCAATATTTCTCGCCGCCTCGCCGAAATCCCGACTGTTTTTAATCGTTTGGTCAATCTCACCGCCTACGGCAACGGGACCTCCTACAGCCTCAATTCCGTACCGTCCTGTGAAGGTATCAATAAGTGAATCCACCGTCATATAAACGGTTGACGTAGCCTGCCAAAAGGCTTCCTGCATAACGGTACCGACGGTTTTCTCTTTGATATAAACGGCAAAATCTATTCTGCCGAAATTAATACCCTCTTCGCTTTCTGTGCCGAACTGAACATCGTTTAAAACCACTTCTTCACCGTTGCGAAGTACAACAATATCTATCGGCTCTATGCCGTCGGAAATAATTTTATACGACAAATCGTTATAGCAATGTATTTTTTTACCGTTGACGCGAATAATCTCGTCTTTCGGTTGTAAACCGTATTGATTTGAAACGCTGTTTTCTACAAAACCGTAAACTACCGTGGTTCCTATCGCGCTGCTACTTGCTACGATACCCATCATAATAACGAATGCGAGCAACAGATTCATAAACGGACCTGCAACTACGATAAGCATACGCTTCCAAACAGAACGTTCGTTAATCGGGATTTTATACTGGTGCTCTTCGGGGATTTCTTCATCATATTCCCCTACCATATTTACAAAACCGCCGATAGGAATCGCGCGTAATGTGAAATCGTTATACTTACCTTTCCACGTCTTAATCTTCGGGCCCATGCCGATTGCAAACTCGATTATACCGACGCCAAACTTGCGTGCGACGATATAATGTCCGAATTCATGAACAAAAATCAACAATCCGAAAACAAAGATTGTAACAGCAAGACTTAAAAGAGATTCCAGCATTTAAAATCACTCCGTTTAGATATGAGAAACAACATACTCCCTTGCGGACAAATCCGAAGAAAGAATATCATCAAGTGTAGGTTCTTTAATATAATCAACTTTTTCCGTTGCTTCTATTACAAGGTCGAAAAGTTTTGTAAAGCCTATCTTACCATCAAGGAACAATGCAACGGCCTCCTCGTTTGCGCCGTTCATAACGGCAGGGATATTGCCTCCGCGAAGTATGGAATTCCTTGCCAACGGAAGAAGCGGAAAAGTATCTTCATCGGGCTTCATAAAAGTCAACTCTTTGCCGAAGAGATTTAAACTTTCGGCAGGAGAGGTGGTACGCTCAGGATATGTGAGCGCATATTGAATACATATACGCATATCGGGTACACCGAGTTGGGCAACAACAGCATTATCCATGAATTCAACAAGCGAATGGACAATACTTTGGGGATGGATAACAACCTCTACCTTGTCGGGCGAAACCGAAAACAGATGCACCGCCTCGATAAGTTCCAAGCCCTTATTCATCAAGCTTGCGCTGTCAACCGATATTTTTTTGCCCATATTCCAGCGCGGATGACGTACCGCCATTTCGGGAGTAACGGTTTCCAAAAACGCTCTATCCTTACCGATAAACGGTCCGCCTGAGCCTGTAAGGAGAATCTTTTTTAAATCCTTTTCACCGTTTAAGCATTGAAATATTGCAGAATGTTCACTGTCAACGGGTAGCAGACAGGCATTGCCTTTTTTTACCGCATCGGTAACCAGTTTACCGCCTGCAACAAGCGTTTCTTTATTTGCGAAGGCAATTTTTTTGCCTTTTTCTGCCGCTTTTATTGTGGGTAAAAGTCCCTTCATGCCAATAACGGCATTTACAATAGTTTCGGATTCGTCCTCGCTTGCAATTTCCAAAAGTCCACTTTCGCCGCAAACAATTTCAACGTCGGTATCGTTAAGAAGCAGTTTTAATTCGTTATACTTACTCTCGCCTATGCAAACCTTTTTTGGTTTAAATTCGCGACATTGCTCGGAGAGAAGTTTTGCGTTTGAATGTGCCGAAAGTGCAGTGACGCGAAGCCCAAGGTTTCGCGCCACATCTAACGTTTGAGTTCCTATTGAGCCCGTAGAGCCGAGCAAAGAAATAGATTTTTCCATATTATTGTACCCTAAAACAACCATGCATAAGTATCGAGAACAACAAGTATCAACGCCATAATTATAGACACGGGGATAATACTATCGAATCTATCCAAAATACCGCCATGACCGGGGAAAATCTTTCCGTAATCTTTTACGTTGAAATGGCGCTTAATTATAGATGCTATAAGGTCGCCAAACTGGCTTATGATTGAAAGCGGTAACGCCAATATGCCCCACGTGGGAGTATTGAGAAACAATATTGATACAGCTAAACCGCCAATGGTTCCGAAAATAGTGCCTACCACAGCACCGGCAATGGTCTTTTTAGGTGAAATTTCGGGACAAAGCTTCTTTTTTCCGAAAACCATACCGCCGAAATAAGCGAAAGTATCGGTAAACCAAGAAACACCGAGCACAAATACAACCGCCCAAATGCCGTAAAATACGCGAAGCAATGACAAAGATGCAAAGCCTGCAGTAATATAAATCGCAAGAGCGAAAAACATCAACAAACGTTCTATATCAACGGTTTTGTGTGCCACTACACCAAAGATTAAAAAGCAAATAAGAACGGTAGGAATTGCCGCGAGCATGAATCCGACAATAAGAACAGTATGAGGATGCAAAAGAACCGGCAATATGGTGCAAAAAGCGGTAAAAAGCATCGAAGGAACGGTAATCAACCATTTCTTCTGCAAGCCGCAACAAGCAAGCATTTCATAAACCGAAAATCCGCAGATAAGCGCAAACGAAATACCTATTCCCCAAACTCCACCGTATGCAAGTATAGGCACAAAGACCGCAAGCGCTATAATCGCGGTAATTACTCTTTTAAGCATTTGTTTTACCTCCCATAACGACGTTCGCGTTTCGAATATACCTCTATCGCCTTGTTGAGCTCTTCTTTGTTAAAGTCGGGCCAATAAACGTCGGCAAAATAATACTCCGAATACGCCGATTGCCACAACAAGAAGTTGGAAATACGATATTCTCCGCTTGTGCGAATTACCAAATCGGGGTCGGGTATACCTGCAGAATAAAGATGTGCCTCAATATCAGAAGCAGTCACTTCCGTTTTTCCTTCTTTTAAAAGTTCGTTAAACGCGTGTACTATCTCCTGTCTTCCGCCGTATGAAAGACAGATGCAAAGTGTCATTCCATCATTAACCGAAAGTCGCTCTTCAACACCCCTCAATGCATCGCGGTATTGAGGTTTGAAGCGTTCGATATCACCGAGAAGTTTCAACTTCACGTTACGTCTTTTTAATTCAGGTTCATATTTTGTGATACCGCGACTCATAAGTTCCATAAGCGCACCGACTTCGTCGGGTGAACGGTTCCAGTTTTCTGACGAAAAGGCGTATACCGTAAGGTATTCAATCCCCATATCTCCACAGGCATTGGCAACGTCTACAAACGTATCCAAACCAACCTTATGTCCTGCGGTACGCGGAAGAAAGCGTTGTTTCGCCCAACGTCCGTTTCCGTCCATTATTATCGCTATGTGACGCGGAAGTTTAAGTTCTGGCATGACAGACCTCAAAAATTGATTTTATAAAATACGATTAGATTTCCATAATCTCTTTGTCTTTTTTAGCAGTAACCGCATCAACGTCTTTGATGAGCTTATCGGTCAAATCCTGAATGTTCTTTTCTGCAGTCTTAAGTTCGTCTTCGGTAAGTTCCGAATTCTTCTTTGCAGCCTTTGCAGCATCGTTTGCATCGCGACGGATGTTACGAATAGCAACCTTGCAGTCCTCACCCATTTTTGCGGTTTTCTTGGTGAGTTCTTTTCTGCGTTCCTCGGTCAATGCAGGGAACACAAGACGAACGCATTTACCGTCGTTGGTGGGAGTAATTCCTACGTCGGAAGCAAGAATAGCTTTTTCGATTTCTTTAGCCATATTAGCTTCCCAAGGAGTGATAACAAGAGTTCTTGCATCGGTAGCTTTGATAGTAGCAACGCCTTCAAGATTGGTAGGAGTGCCGTAATAGGAAACCATAACCTTATCAAGAACCTTAGCGCTGGCTCTGCCAACTCTTATTGTTGCAAAATCTTCTTCAAGAACTGCAATGGATTTTTTCATTTTTTCTTCAAAGGGCTTAATGTCAAACATTTTGTAATACCTTCCTTTTGAGTAGTTTATATTGTAACTTTATTATTTATGAAGCAATGTACCAATATTGTCGCACGTTGCCGCACGAACGATATTTTCGGGGTCGGAAAGTGCGAATATTACGGTTTTCATTCCGCATTCTTCGCCGATTGCAGCGGCGCTTTGGTCGATAGCGCGCAATCCGAGAGATAGCATTTCGGAATAAGTGAGTGAATCAAACTTCTTCGCATCGCTAAACTTATTCGGGTCTTTATCATATACGCCGTCAACGTTCTTTGCAGAAAGAACAGCGTCGCACTTCAATTCTGCCGCGCGGAGCATCATGCCGGTATCGGTAGAGAAATAAGGATAACCAACACCGCAGGAAAGAATAACTATCTCGCCTTTTTCGAGATACTCTATTGCTTTATATTGCGAATACGGTTCACAGAATTGCTGAATACTAACCGCACTCATAACACGTGCATTTATACCCGTTTTGATGATGTAATCCTGCATTGCAAGAGAGTTTATAACCGTTGCAAGCATTCCCATGTGGTCACCACGTACGCGGTCTACGTCAAGTCCGTTTTGTCTTGCACCGCGCCAGATGTTTCCTGCGCCGATTACAACGCACACCTGAATACCGTCTTTGACAAGACGTGCAAGTTTATCGGCAACCGAAACAAGCATATCGCCGTTTAAAATCTTTCCGCCTTCTCCGGACAACGCCTCACCGCTTAATTTAACAAGAACGCGTTTGTATTGATTAGCCATTTCATTTTCCTCACTTTTAACTTATTATTCGTATAAAAATACACGATAAAGCGGTCTAAGTTTATCTGTAATACCGCAAGCATAAGCGGTAATAGGGGACATTTTTGAAGATGACAATTCTTTTGATGTCATTACATCATTTGGGAAATAAGTTTTATAAAGCTTTTCAACCGATTGGTCGCATTTTTCTTCGTCGTAGCCATACGCGCCAAGAAGCTTTAGCGCTGAAACACATATTTCGGCATCGGTTGTGGTTTTACCAATTATTACCCGTTCGGCAAAATAAATCAGAGTAGTTTCTTCGCCGTTATATAAAGCGTACGAAGCTTCGATTTCCTTATCCATACACACAACAAAAACATAATTGTCGTACGAAGCAAGGTCAAATTTATGTTCGCCATGTTCGGCAAATTTTTGTAACGTGCCAAAACCGGTTTCGGCAAAGAATATATCAAAATCAAGTGATTTCGTACCAAGTACCGCGAAATGGTCAAAATATGCCGGTTCATACGTAACCGTAACTTCGTTTCCATAAGATTTGCTTTGCTCGGTTATATAATCAAACGCACTTTTTACACGTCCGTGGAATTCGGCTTCTTCCGCCGAGGTGAAACCGCTTTCGGCATCTGAAATGAACAATTCGATAACAAGAACGTTACCCGAAAATCCTTTAAATGAACCTTGGTTTGACAACGAAAATCTTTCTTCGCATTCGTCCGATTCATTTATATTTGAGGCATACACACCCGATTCCAAAAGCCATTTTTCGTTTTCAAGAACAGCTTTTAATTCCACTGTCTTGCCCGATTCGGTTTGAGCGGTTATGATTTTTTCGTTTTCGTTTTCGGTATCAAGCACGTTAACCGTAGACGTTACGATAAAATCGTTATATCCGCTTCCGAGGTGATTGAATACATAGGTTTTTCCCTCGATATTGGAAACAGATGGCGTATGTCCTTTTGGATAGGAAAGAAACATATCCCTATTGTCGCTTGATTCGGTGTATACCGAATTGAGCAAAGCCTCGACCTCCGAAAAAGACGCATACTCACCCGATTTCAATTCAACCGCTTGTGCGGTAGATTTACCGTCGCAAAGCGAATTATTGATAAAAATTTCGGTTATCTTTCTATCGAGTTTTACAAGGTCAAGCGCCTCTTCGTTGCTCAAAGTAACGCGTTCAATCGATTCTTCCGACGTTTCGTCTTGGCTTACCTGTTCTTCGTCGCACGAAGCAAAAGTAAGTGAGAGCAAGCAGACAAGCAACAAGGTTATTGTTTTTTGAAGTGAAGAATAATAATTATATTTCATATCATTATGATTATAGCAGACAAACCGTCCGATATCAATAGAAATTTACATTAAAATACAATATTCTCACGAACTACGCGTTTTACGCAAACCTTCTCTCCAAAAAATGCCGCAACGTAAGACGGGTTCAAATAATCGTTTCCTGCAGCAGGTAATTCCACGTGCAAAATCACAATGTTTTCTTCCTTTTTCGCGGAGATATATTTAGTCATCGGCGAAATATCAACCTGCTTATCTCCGCTTTTTGAGCGTTTGGTAACAAGCATTTCACCGTCGAATGCAGAGGCAATTTCGTCAGGTTGCAAATCGGTTTCCATTTCTATACGCCAAACGGCACGCTTGGTCGCAAGTTTGCCTACGGCAACCTCAACCGAAACTATTTCCATTTCGGGAAATGCCGATTTTTGCAGTTTTTCCTTAATCACTTCAACCGAAACATCCTCGGTAACGCGAAAATCAAACCATTCGCGCTCACCTTCCTGATAAATCGAAAGCGGAAGCGCAATATTTAATCTCGGATGAGGATTAAAGCCTTCGGTATACGCAATAGGTAAAGTACTTCTTATAAGCATACGGTGGATTGCGCGTTGCAAATCAAGATGCGATATATATTTAAGTTTTCCCGTTTTTGTAAAGCAGACACGAATATCAGCCATTATCTTTACCTCCGTCGCAAACGCATTTACCGTTACACAAACTCGAAGCACCGCATCCCGAACATTTTGTACGGCAGTCAGGTGTTGTTTCGGCTTTTAACGACTTTTCATATTCGCGTTTCATAAACTTCTTGGTCACTCCGATGTCTATGAAGTCCCAAGGCAATATTTCATCCAGTCCGAAACGGCGGTTTGCATAAAACGAGGCATCAATACCGCAAGCAGTGAATACGTCCATCCATTTATCGTAACTGAAATATTCATCCCAACCGTCAAGTATCATGTTGCGGTTATACGCCTCAAGCAATGCGTGACCAAGTTTTCTGTCTCCGCGTGCAAAAACCGCTTCTATGCGCGAAACTCGTGCATCATGATATTTATATGAAATTTTCTTTGTCTTTATTTCGGATTTTAACAGTTGTTGCTTACGTTCGAGTTCAGCCAAATCGTCCTGAGGTTCCCATTGGAAAGGAGTAAACGGCTTCGGAACAAAGCAAGAAACGCTAACCGTAACATTGACACCTCGACCACCGCCATGACGTTTTTTGGAATAATATGTATCTACTATATACTGTCCGAGTTCGGCTATACCGCATATATCCTCATCGGTTTCGGTGGGAAGTCCGTTCATGAAATAGAGTTTAAGGCTGTTTCTGCCACCGTCAAACGCCTTTTCGCAGGCGGTTATTATCTCGTCTTCGGTTATATTTTTATTTATAACGTCGCGCAGTCTTTGCGTACCTGCTTCGGGCGCAAAGGTAAGACCGCTTTTACGGACCGAGGATACCTTTTCGAGCAATTCCTCGTAAAAATTGTCTATACGCATGGACGGAAGCGAAAGGTTTACGCTTTTCTTGTCGGTCCATTCGAGCAAGCCGTCGATAAGTTCACGCAGATGCGTATAGTCGCTTATAGAAAGCGATGTAAGCGAAATTTCGGAATAACCCGAATGTTCTATCGATTTTTTTGCGTTTTCGTTTAAAACCTCGGGAGATTTTTCTCTGTACGGGCGGTATATCATACCCGCCTGACAGAAACGACATCCGCGTATACAACCACGGAAAACTTCAAGCATTACGCGGTCGTGCACCGTTTCAAGAAAGGGCACCGAGCAATTACACGGAAAATAAACCCCGTCAAGATTTTCGATAATGCGTTTTTTAACCGTCGTAGGAACGCCCTCCTTATTAGGAGTAAACGACGATATAGTTCCGTCTTGGTTATATGTAACGTCATACAGCGAAGGCACGTAGAATCCCTCTAACTGCGAAATACGGTAGAGTATCTCTTCTCTGCCTATTCCCTGCTTTTTACAGTCGTTAACAAGCGCAGTAAACTCCAACAGCGCTTCTTCACCCTCGCCTATCGAAAATACGTCTATAAAATCGGCAATAGGCTCGGGGTTATAAGCACACGGACCGCCTGCAATAACAATCGGGTCTTTATCGGTTCTGTCTTTTGACAAAATCGGAATACCGCCTAATCCCAACATATCAATCACGTTGGTATAGCAAAGCTCGTATTGCAAGGTAAACGCAACTATATCAAACACGTTAAGCGCATCACCGCTTTCGAGTGCATAAAGGGGCATATTATTTTTGATAAGCTGTTCACGCATATCCGTCCAAGGCATATAAGAACGTTCGCAACTTATATAACCCGTTTTGTTAAAGCAACCCGTAAGTATCTTCATACCGAGGTTAGACATACCTATTTCGTAGGTATCGGGAAAGCAAAAACAAACACGTAGTTCGGCAGTCGACGGGTCGGGTATTTGAGAACCGTATTCTCCGCCTATATATCTGCCGGGTTTTTCTACATTCGCGAGCAACGGTGCGTATTTTTCGTAATCTATCACTTTAATTTCTCCTTAAGATAAAAACCTGTATAACTGTCTTCGTTTAATGCAACCTCTTCGGGCGTACCTTTTGCAACGACTCTGCCTCCTGCATCGCCGCCGTCGGGACCGAGGTCGATAATATAGTCGGCAGTCTTTATAAGGTCGAGATTGTGTTCTATAACAACGACCGAATTACCTGCATCAACCAATTTTTGAAGTACGCTTACGAGTTTATTTACGTCATCGGTATGCAAACCTGTCGTAGGCTCGTCAAGCACGTAAAGTGTCTTACCCGTTGCACGACGTGCAAGCTCGTTTGCCAGCTTAACACGTTGTGCCTCACCGCCCGAAAGCGTAGTCGCAGGTTGACCGATTTTAACGTAACCCAATCCCACGTCGCAAAGCGTATCGAGTCTTCGCTTTATCGAGGGATAGTTTTGGAAAAATTCCCTACCCTCGTCGCAGGTCATTTCCAATATGTCGTAAATGGATTTGCCCTTATACTTAATTTCAAGTGTTTCGTGGTTGTAGCGTTTACCCTTACATACGTCGCAGGTAACGTAAACGTCGGGCAGGAAGTGCATTTCGATAGTCAACGTACCGTCGCCCCTACAAGCCTCACACCTACCGCCTTTGACGTTAAACGAGAATCTTCCCTCGCTGTATCCGCGTGCCTTTGCATCGGGTGTCGAAGCAAATACCGCGCGTATATCGTTGAAAAGTCCCGTATACG
>JAZRUB010000049.1:0-8794 GCA_045652305.1 Eubacteriales bacterium | reverse complement strand
AATTTCTTCGGAGGAGTGTTTGTATCCGTCTTCACCGTCAGAGAGAAGAAGAATAAAATTGAGTTCACCCTCGCGACTACTGAATTTGCTGATAGATTCGATAACAGCATCGTACATATTCGTACCGCCGCCCGAACTCAACGAAGAAGCCGCAGAGCTGATAGTCGAGTTGGGAGTACCGAAGTTCCAAACACCGCTTACGTCACTTTCAAAGGTTATCAGCGCAAGTCTTTCTATATCCGTTGCGGTGTCGGCAAACAGAGCAACAGCATTTCTCAAGTCGGCAATAGGTTTACCGTCCATACTTCCCGAAACGTCACAGCAAAGAAGTATGTTTGCACCCTTGTATTCTACTTTTTCAACTTGGAAATCGCTAATCTCAACTCCGCAGTCCTCAAGCGCAATCATTTCCTTGAGTTCTTCTGCTGTAATAGACACGCTGTTGTCAACGCTAACAACCGCACGTACAGTTTCAAATTCCGATGCGTCGATGCTCGTTATATTAAACGATACACGCTTACGGCTGACGTAGTCGGTCATGAAAGAGCCGAAGTCCTTGTTGCCTTCGGTTTCGGTGTTGCTATCGGTTTGACCGTTGTTAGGTTTATTTTGGTCTGACGGCTGTTGTTCTTTTGCTTCCTTAACAGCCTTGCCCACTACCACGTCGGCAGTATTTGAGGTAACGTCCTCAACGTACTGTGCAACGTTTTTAAGCTTTTCGGGGTCGTCCTTGTCGGTTATGGAATCAACTATACCCGACATAGGAACGATAAAGTCATCGTCCTCACAAATACCGACCGAATCAAGCGATTTTGTAATATAATCCTGAGCGCGCTCGGATTGTCCCGTAGCGTGTTCAACGCGAGCAAGCTGAAGATATGCTTTGGGACGGTCGCTAAAGTCCTCATCCTCGGCATAGGTCGCAATTTGGTCCTTCAACTTATAAAGAGCAGGTGCTTTTGATGCGCTGCTAAGACTTTCTTCAAGTTCTTCGGCACGACGACGCTCGGTGGCATTCTCTTTGGGAATGCTGTCGATTGCCTCACCGACCTGGTCTGCAACCGCTTCGTATATTTCTACGGAAGCTTCGGCATATTTATCATCGAAGTTTGATTCCTTAACGAGTTTGTTGATATAAAGCTCCGATGCGATAGCAAGTTCCTCATAAGAGGAATCCTCGTCGATAAGTTCTGCAATATCCTTATATTCGCTGTTGAGCACCATCAACTTTAAGCGACAGAGACGCACCTGCGTAACCGAAAGCAATGCAGGGTTATCATCGGTAGCATTTCTTATTTTTTTTGCAAGCTTCGATACTACATCAATGTCCAAAATATCGTTGTGAAGATAGTTCGAGAACACACTTTCCGATTCCACAAGAACCTCAGCGGCATCTATTATCGTGTCGTCGCTGTCGTCAATCTTTTCCTTAAGCTTGTCGTTGGCAAAACGCTTCATTTCCTCAATAGCATTGCCTTGAGGAAGATTTGCAGTACCGTCTAAATAAGCAGTAGCAGCGCTGTCGACCTTGCTTTCCTCGATACAAGCATCGCAAAGCGACTTTAACTGTTCTGCATAGTCTATGTCATAAAGCTGTTGCGCTTTGTTTATGAGCGCTTTTGCAGCAAAGTAATCGCCGTTCTTTGCACGAAGCAAGGCATCACATTCGATAATTTCCGAAGAAGACACTGCTTCACCGCGAAGTGTTCTAAGCAACCCTTCTGTCAGTTGCGTATCTGTGTCTTTGTCCGCAACGGCATAAACAAGTTTGATGCCCACAGATGCATCGTCGCTGCTTATTGTCACGCTGTCCGTAGTGGGTTTATAAACAAAATTACCCACAATAGCACCGGCAAGGCAAACCACAAATACAGATAGCATTGCTATGTTCATTACCCTATGCTTTTTCTGCACTATAGAGAGTACGAGAAAAAGTATAATCGCCGGTATCAACCCCAGCGCAATCTGAAAGAAAATGTTCATAAGAACGATATCCTCCTTTTATATGTACTGTAACTTCATCACTTATGGTTTCGATTAATGCGAATGATATAATGCTTTCATTTTAATATAATATCATAAATAAAATCGTCTTTCTACATTATTTCGGAATTTTATTTAAATTTTATCACTTTTTTACAATTAATACCTAACCATAAGAAAAAGTGAGCTTACTCCCCAATGCAACTCCCGAAGACAAAAAGAAAAAACCCTTGAAAACGTAATGCTTTCAAGGGTTTTGTTTGATTTGTCTTATGAATTTACGCTTCTTCTACATTGCCGGCGCGAACCGCCTCAAAGTCTTCTTCGATTTCTTTCGAAGGAGCCTTGGTGAGAAGCGAGAACACAACGATACAAATGCTCGAGAAAATAAACGCAGGAAGAAGTTCGTAGATTGCAAATACGCCACCTAACTTGGCAATAAGAAGCTTCCAAATGAAGACCATAGAGCCACCGCCAATCATACCTGCAATAGCGCCTGCTCTGTTGGTACGCTTCCAGAAAAGCGAGAAGAGTACAAGCGGTCCAAACGTAGCACCGAAGCCTGCCCATGCAAAAGATACGATTTGGAAAATAATGCTGTCCTCATCCAATGCGATGAGAACACCGATTACTGTAAGAACGACAAGTGTAATACGGGTAATAATCATAACCTGCTTGTCGGTAGCATTCTTCTTTGCAACACCCTTATAAACGTTCTTTGCAAAAGCAGATGCGGCAATAAGCAGATAAGAGTCAGAAGAACTAATAGTAGCAGCCAAAATGCCTGCCATAACGAATCCTGCCAAAATAGCCGGAAGAGAGCTTGTAGCAAGAGTGATAAAGATGCTTTCTGCAGATGATTTGGTAAGATGCTCTACAGGGAACAATTGACGTCCTACAATACCGATGAATACGGCAACGCCCAAAGATATCACAACCCAAACCATGGCGATACGGCGAGAGCGAGTCAATTCCTTCTCGTGGCGGATTGCCATGAAGCGCAAAAGCACTTGAGGCATACCAAAATAACCAAGTCCCCATGCCATCGTTGACACAACGGTTAGCAAACCGTAGGGCAAAGCTTCACCAAACAAAGGCGCGCCCGCTTCAACAATTTGCACATCTACTCCATCAATTTTTTCGACAACAGGATTAGCCATACCGAAAAATTCGAAAAATCCGGGAATTTCCTGCGCGTTGTCTACTACCGCACCAACACCGCCTGCATTAATCGTAGAAATAATCACGATTACCGTCAACGCAGTAATCATAACAATCGCCTGCATAAAGTCGGAAACGCTCTCAGCAAGGAAACCGCCGAGAATCGTATAAAGAAGAACGAATATTGCACCGATAACCAACATAGCAACGTAAGGCGCTTCGAACAACGTGGCGAATAACTTACCGCAGGTAACCAAACAGCTGGATGCATATACGGTAAAGAATATCAAAATGAAAATAGCAGATATCATCATGATAACCGGCTTTGTTTCGCGGAAACGGTTAGAGAAGAAATCCGGCAACGTGATAGAGTTTTTCGCACGTACGCTGTAACGGCGAAGACGCTTTGATACAATCAGCCAGTTAAAATATGTACCGATTGCAAGACCGATAGCAGTCCATGCCGCATCGGCAAGACCGCACCAATAAGCAACACCGGGCAATCCCATCAAAAGCCATCCGCTCATGTCGGAAGCCTCTGCACTCATGGCGGTTACCCAAGGACCAAGTGAACGTCCGCCGAGGAAATATTCATCGGAACTCTTATTTGCTCTCTTGGCATAAAAGATACCGATTAAGATAACAGCAGCCATGTAAACCGCCATTGCTATGAAAATTTGAATAGTATCTCCCATAAAAACCTCCTATTTGATACTGTTTTTGCAAAAAATTGCAGTTTTAGTGCAACTTTTTCGTATTATACCACAGATTCGTTGTATAAAACAATACCTTTTTGAATATTTTTGCAAAATAAAACCTTTTTTATACAAAAAATGTCATTTACCTACAGACATAATCGTATTTTTGGAAGGAATGGTTGAAAAATTCATAAAACCGTGATACAATGTAAGAAATTTAACAGATTTATTCGAAAGAAGGAACAAGCTCGTGATACTGACGATAGATATCGGGAATTCAAATATAGCACTTGGCGGATTTGAAGATGACGAACTTTCCTTTATTGTTCGTATTTCAACGGAAGCAAGAAAGACCGCGGATGAATATGCAAGCAAAATACTGAGTGTTTTTGCAGTTCACAACATTGAAAAACAAGGCATTAACGGTGTAATCATTTCGTCAGTTGTGCCGCCCCTGAATTCCGTTATAAAAGATGCAGTTAAGACTATTTGGGGCATAGATTCTTTAATGGTTGGTCCCGGCATTAAAACAGGCATCAATATTCACTGCGATACACCATCATCGGTTGGAACAGACCTTATATGTGCATGCGTTGCGGCTCATAGCCTATATGGGAGTCCTTCTCTGATTGTTGATATGGGAACTGCCACGAAAATGACAGCAATAAATGAAAAAGGAGCGTTCATAGGCGTATCTATCATACCCGGTGTTTTGATGGGGCTCAATGCGCTCTCCGAAAACACGGCTCAACTGCCAAAGGTCGAACTTGAAACGCCAAGATTCGTTATAGGAAAAAACACATCGGACAGTATGCGTTCCGGCGTCATTTTTGGAAATGCCGCAATGATAGATGGTATGATAGAGCGTATCAACAACGAACTTGGTGTTGAACTTCCAATATATGCAACCGGCGGAGTCGCTCAACTTATAGTCCCACATTGCAAGCATGAAATAACAATTGACGAAACACTTGTTTTGAAAGGACTTAATATTCTTTATAACAAAAACAACTAAATATCCATTTGTATATTAAACCTCACAAGAGAGATAATATAAATTTAATTATGCGTTGTACCGCAAAAAGCGGACGACAGCAAGGAGGAAAAATTCATGAAAAAAACAAACAAACAAAGCGTGCACACGAAAAAGCTCGTACTGCTTGCGTTGCTCTCGGCAATAGTAGCGGTGCTTGCTTATTACGGCGGGTTTATCAAAATTGGCGGTTTGGCATCTGTCTCGCTGACTCTAATCCCCGTTGTAGTTGGCGCGACTTTATGCGGTCCATGGGCAGGTGCTTGGCTCGGAGCTGTAGCAGGTGCGATGTTCTTTGCAACGCCCGATGCAGCTTTCTGGTTCGGACTCAGCGTACCGGGAACGATTATTACCGTACTGGTCAAGGGTATTCTTTCGGGCCTTTGTGCAGGTCTTGTGTATCAGTTGCTTGAAAAGACCAATCGCTATCTTGCGGTTATCGTAAGTGCGATAGTATGCCCGATAGTCAATACAGGCCTCTTCCTTCTCGGCTCACTCGTGTTCTTTATGGATACGGTTAGCGGAGGCGCACAAGCCGAAGGCATTTCCGTCGGAATGTATCTTATCGTCTTTTTTGTAGGACTTAACTTTGTGTTCGAGCTTATTGCCAATATCGCTATAAGCCCCGGAATCGTCAGAATCCTTGACATAACAAAGAAAAGAATAAATAAATAAAGCTACGCTCGTCGGTCTCATAACACGTAAGGAAACGATTAAATTTCCGACACTCAAAATCAAAACAAAAAACAGCACCTTTGCGAGACTTCTCATAAGGAAGTCTCGCAGGTTTATTCGCCAAATATATTTGGCGAGTTATATTGCTACGCACTTATATTATACTTCGCATAGTGGTATTGCCTTCCGCAGTTTGGGGCGAATAAAATAACACTGAAACCGTAGGTTTCAATAAGACTATTGCTTTTGCAATAATATCACTCCGACGAAGTCGGAATAAAACTTGAATAATATCGACCGATATGTTATAATAGAATTGGTTTAGGCATAGCCCAATAAAATGTTTGTGCCTACAAATGCGATGCTGGTTCTTCTGAACAGTTCGACAAATTTATGAATCAAAAAGCAAAATAAAATTGCTAAGAGGAGGATGTTATGAAAAGAATAATTGGTGCAATTCTTTGCATTTTTGTTCTATTAACAGTTTCAGGGTGTATGAATTTTAATAAAAATAAAGATAAAATAGAATATACTCTCTCCGAAGACGGAACATATTATATTTTATCTTACGTTGGGGAAAACATAGAGGAACTTGTCGTTCCCGAATATTATAATGACAAGCCGGTTTTGGAAATCGGAAACCGTGCCTTTTGCCAAAAGAAAGGGGAACCTTTTAGCAATAATTCCAAAGTCAAAAGTGTCTCGATAGAGGCAAAACTCACAAAAATCGGTGATGAAGCCTTTAAAGATTGCATTTTTCTTGAAGAGATAAACATTCCACAAACCGTAACAGAACTTGGTGCAGGTGCTTTTTCAGAGTGTAGCTCTCTTAAAAGCATAGATATTCCTACCGGATTAACGCAAATCAGTAAATCACTCTTTTACAACTGTAAAGAATTAGACTCAATAAAGCTCCACGATAAAATCAAAAAAATCGATTCCTATGCTTTCTACGGTTGCAGCTCGATTGCAGAAATACTTTTACCCGAAAAAGTGGAATTTATTGGCGATGGAGCCTTTTCTGTTATGGAGGCTCTAACAAAAATCGAAATTCCCGAAGGTAACAAAAATTATGTATCTGTTGATGGGAATCTTTATACTAAGGATAAAAAAATATTTATTCAATATGCAACAGGAAGTGAAATAGAGAACTTTACACTTCCCGATGGAGTTGAAGCGATAAGCAACTATGCTTTTGCAGGAAACTCTATAATTAAAAGCATTTCCATTCCAAACAGCGTTAGTAAAATTAATTCATATGCGTTTTATAAGTGTTCTGCTTTAGATAACATAAACGTTCCAAATGGAGTAAAGGAGTTATCGGTACGACTATTTGAAGGTTGCACATCACTTAAGGATATTGTACTTCACAATCAAATAACAAAAATTGATTATGGAGCATTCATAGGTTGCACAGCTCTCGAAAAAATGGAAATTCCCGAAAGCGTTACCGAGATAGGAGGGTATGCCTTTTCTGAATGTTCGAGTCTTAAAGAGATTACTCTCCCAAGCAACTTGGTAGAATTGCCATATGCAATGTTTGAAGGTTGCACATTGCTTGAAACTGTTTCTATTCCGGAAGGGATAGAGAAAATTGATTTTGACACGTTTTTGAATTGTACTTCTCTTAAAAGCGTTTATATTCCGAGTTCTGTAAAGGAAATCGGCCATGGTGCATTTGGTGTTTGTACATCGCTTTCAGACATCCATTTCGGCGGTGACAAGAATGCGTGGAAATCAGTTGATGGAATACACGGAGTTTTGGGAAACAAAAAAGATGATTGGTGCTATGGCTCAGGTGATTTTATTGTCCGTTGCACCGATGGAAATTTAAAAAAATAATTTTATTCTTTTTTCTATTACACAAAACAATTATATAAACAACAATATGTCAAACAAAAACCGACAGAACGAAGGTCTGTCGGTTTTTAATATCCTTATGGGAAGAAGCCTTTTCGGTGCTGTTTTATTTTGTTTGCGGGGATAGGACTTAAAAAACGCACCCTCTAGGTTATAAGGTGTTTTAAAGAGAGTTCGGGCAAATTTATAAATCTCCCCATACCCAAGTTTTGATAAACATGAGAGTGTGCTTAAATAATAACGTGCACAGAACAATTACAAATATTGTGCATATTTTACTGAATAACAGCAAGGATGTCTACACGTCGCCCTTTTATTTTTCGTTTTTACATGGATTTTACACGGATATGGTTACCGATTTTACACGCTCAACGTAAAATATGGAAAAATGCATAAAAACACGTTTTATAAAGCAGACTATAAAAATACGAGGTTATGTAAATGAACATTTTTGACGTACTCACGCTCATAGGAGGACTTTGTTTGTTCCTCTTTGGAATGAACCTTATGGGCGACGCTTTGGAAAGAAGCGCAGGCAGTAAACTTGAAATTATGATCGGTAAACTTACTACCGGCAAGCTTGCAGGACTCCTTACAGGTCTTGGTGTTACAGCTGTCATTCAGAGTGCTTCCGCAACTACGGTTATGGTAGAGGGTTTTGTAAGCTCGAAGCTTATGACCTTAAAGCAGGCGATTCACGTTATTATGGGTGCCAACATTGGTACTACTGTAACAGCTTGGATTTTGAGCCTTAGCGGTATTTCGGGCAGCAATATGTTCCTGAAACTTTTAAAGCCGTCCGCTTTTACTCCTATCCTTGCTCTTATCGGCGTCGCGCTTTTGATGTTTACAAAGAGTAACAAAAAGAAGGATATTGCTGTTGTTCTTCTTGGCTTTGCAACCCTTATGTTCGGTATGGAAACAATGACCGATGCGGTTTCGGGTCTTAAGGATATTCCTGCATTCCAAGAAATGTTCATTATGTTCAAGAATCCTATCTTGGGTGTTCTTGTTGGTGCGGTGCTTACCGCTATTATTCAGTCAAGCTCCGCTTCCGTTGGTATTCTTCAGGCACTTGCGGCTACGGGTGCTGTTTCCTACGGTGCGGCAATCCCGATTATTATGGGACAAAACATCGGCACTTGTATTACCGCTATTATTTCCTCTGTTGGCACAACCAAAAATGCAAGACGCGCAGCACTTGTACACTTATCCTTCAACGTAATCGGCACAGTAGTTTGTCTTGGCGCTTTTGCTGCGGTTAAAGCAATTCTTGCGCCTGCGCTTCTCAACGAAGCAGCTAATTATGCAGGAATTGCAACAGCGCACTCTATCTTCAACATCGTGTGTACCTTGCTTCTGCTTCCTATGTCGGGACTTCTTG
>JAZRUB010000048.1:0-21919 GCA_045652305.1 Eubacteriales bacterium | reverse complement strand
TTCCTCGATTAATGAGGTGCTTCCCGACGTAAAGGCAGACGAATTAAGACAAAGTCTTACCGATTGTCGCAATCAGCATGAGGTTTTACTGTCAGAAATCAAAACCAAACTTAGCGAAAATTGCGACAAGGGAAAAGAACCCGCGCCTGCCGCAAAGAGCATGTCTTGGATAAAGACGAACGTGAAAATGGCACTTGACGACTCCGACAAAACCGTTGCCGACTTGATTACCGACGGCTGTAATATGGGTGTGAAATCGCTTCACAGATATCTTAACCAGTATTCTGCCGCGGATGACGTTTCAAAAGGGTTTGCGAATAGATTGATAACCCTCGAAGACAATTTGGCACGTGATATGAGAAAATATCTTTAAATAAAAAAGGCCGTCACAAGACGGTCTTTTTGGTTGACAAAATCTCGATTTTATTATAGAATAGGCAAAGATAAAAACTGCGTTTTCAGGAGTTTGTTATGAAAAAGAGAATTTTAAGTTTTATTATGTGTATGATGCTTCCTCTTTCTTTCGCGGCTTGCGGACAGAGTGATACACAATCGTCCGATTCCGATGATGTAAGTTCCGAAGAATCGGTTGCCGAAATAAAAATGCCTGTCATCAACGGTGTTGAACTTTCGGAGTTTACTGTTGTTTATAAAGAACAGCAAAGCGCGCTTAAATATCAGACCGCTGCACGTGAATTCGTATCATACGTAAGAAATGCGTTCGGCGTTACTCTCCAATGTGTTTCCGAAACTTTTGCCGAAACCGAAAACGAAATAATTTTCGGTCTGGCAAATCGTCCGATTGCTCAGAAAAATATGGTTAATTTCAATTCGGAGTACGGCAAATTTAACGTTGTTATCGAAGGCACCAAGGTGCTTTTTGCCGCAAGCTATGCAAACGGTGCTCAGGCTGCAGCGGAGGAATTTTGTAAACGTATCGAAGCATCGGAAGACGGAATTTTTGAGAATCAGGTCTTTAGCGGTGAAAAGGATATAATCAAGGTTGCTTGTGTCGGCGACAGTATAACACAGGGTTCGAACTCCACCGACCCTAAAAACATGACTTATCCTGTATATATTCAAGAAATGCTCGGACTCGATTATTACGTGCTTAACGCAGGACTTAGCGGACATTCGATATGCAAGATTGACGATATGGCGTATTCGAAGCATTACGTATATACTACCGCGTTGGATTTCAAACCCGACGTTGTGCTTTTCGCGCTCGGCACCAACGATGCAAACCCCAACCCCGATTATCCGTCGAAAGATTGGAATAACCCCGCCAACAACCGTGTTGAGGTGTTCAAGGAAAGCGCAAACGAACTTCTCGATTCTTTCATCAATGTAAACCCCGACGTTCAGATATATATGATTCTTCCTGCGTCGCTATTTAAAGTAGGCGGTGACTTTTGGAAAGCAGAGGCGTGGACTGCAAATATATTAGACTACGTACAACCTATGCTAAAAGATATTGCCGAACAACGTGGACTTCCCATAGTTGACCTTTTCGAGTGGTCGAAAGAGCATCCTGACATCTTCACCGACGGCTTGCACCCGAAGGACCTTGGTTATAAAGTTTTCGCAAAGTACATATACGACAGCGTGAAGGATACTATTAAAACAGTAGAATAAAAGCATAAATAAAAAAGGAGCATTTAGCTCCTTTTTATTTTGCTGTTAATTGTTATTTCTGGGGATAATCATAACCTTGCTCGCAAGCAAGTTTAGCACATTCTTTAAGTGCGTTCGCGGTTTCTTCATCAAGACCTGCGGTGTAGGTGCACTGGGTTAGGTCTAAATCAAGATAGGTAATCGCCATAACACAAGCCAAAAGATATGCGCCGGTGTTGGAATGGTGCGAGTTGTCGATGTGATAAAGGTTGATATCGGGATATTTTTCGGTACAGATAAGGTATGCATCTGCAGCAGGTGCTACTTTTTCTATACTAAAATCGTTTGCCAATTTTGTGTAATTGACCTCGTGTCTGTAAGCGCTGTCAAGGCGTTGGTCGGGGTCTTGGTTGGAAGAATAACGCTTGTAAAGCAATACTTCTGCACCTGTGTTGCGGATTAACGGAACCAAAACGTCAAGTGCGGGCTTCGATTGTTCGTTGCTGGCATTGCCGTTGTCTTGAAGAACCACGTAATCGTATTTATCGGCATAGAGTTTGGTTCTAAATGTTTTGCCGAGGAAGGAAGTCGGTTCTGCATATTGATGCAAGAACGAACCACCGCCACAGCAATATTCAACGTCTATGTTGACACCTGCCGATTCGCAAAGGAAGAACAATTTGTCGGGAATATTGAAGAAATAAGTAGTGCTGTTTCCGACGAACAAGAATTTCTTGTCGGCTTTTTGTTCGGGGTAGGGAATCGCTTCTTCTGCGGTGATGCCGTATGCTTCGACTTCGGAAACAAATATCCAAGAACCGCTGCCTGCCGCAAATCTGTATTGAACGTATCTCGCGGTGATTGCGCTTTCGAGAGTAAGTGTACTTTCTACAGCGTTAAGTTTGGGGTCGTTTTCGTGAGACGTTTTGCCGACTCTGTACCAATTCTTACCGTCGGTCGAAACGTAAATCCAAACGAATTCGGGAGCATCGATACCAACGCTTGAAAAACGCGAAGAAGCAGCCGATGCTACAAATTTGTCGAGGTAATAAAGACCGTCAAGGTCAACCGTTATCGAAGAATAGCCGTTTGCGTCGTAGTCGGGACTCGACTTACTAAATCCCATAAATCCTTTGTCGGTATAGTTTGCATTGCTATCGGGACGAATACCATCGGTCATGCCCTTGCCATCTTCGTCGGGATAACTGGGAGCATCAATCGGATGAAGGTCGGATACTTTGTACGACTTGTTTAATGCAACGTTTGCATAGGCGGAATCGCCTGAAATGATAACCACGGGTGTGCTCTCCTCTGTTTCTGAAGATTCGTCAGTTGTGCTTTGACTGCTTTCGGTGTCTGCATTTTCACAACCGAAAAGTGCAAACGGGAAAACACTCAAAAGCAACAACAGTGCTAATGAATAGGAAATAAACTTTTTCATTTTCTCCTCCGTATTTTACCTCTCGAAACCCGAGCGGAATTTTTAATACATTGATAATATAACATTTATAAACGGATTCGTCAACTTTTAATTTGTTGTTTTATAATTGTTTGAACGACGTTGCTTTTGCAACGAAGAAAATTTCAAAAAACGGGTATAATTAATTAAGAAAAGGAATCAAGAAAATCAGGAGGTCAAAATATGAAATTTGCATTTTTTGATACAAAATCCTATGATATTCCGTCGTTTGAAAAATACGGAAAAGAAAAGGGAATAGAGTTCAAGTTTTTCGAAACGAAACTCAATCACGATACCGCCTCGCTTGCAAATGGTTGCGACGGTGTATGCGTTTTTGTAAACGATACGGTCGATGCCGACGTTATCGATAAGCTTTATAATATGGGTGTCAAGGCTATTGCATTAAGATGTGCAGGATATAACAACGTCGACGTGCGACACGCATACGGTAAAGTACACGTTTTCCACGTTCCTGCATATTCGCCCTACGCGGTTGCAGAACACGCAATTGCTATGCTTTTGACCTCTATCCGTCGAATACACAAAGCGTATATCCGTACAAAAGACCACAATTTTAGTCTTTCGGGCTTGACGGGATTTGACCTTCACGGCAAAACCGTAGGTGTAATCGGCACGGGACGCATAGGCCGCGTTTTTATAGATATATGTAAAGGATTCGGCATGAACGTCATGGCGTATGACAAATTCCCTGCCGAAAACAGCGGTTTAAATTACGTTTCGCTTGACGAAATGTTCGAAAAGAGCGATATCCTTTCGCTTCATTGCCCTCTTACCGAGGAAACACGGCACATGATAGACGAAAACGCGATAAACAAAATGAAAAAGGGTGTCGTTATCATAAACACCTCACGTGGCGCTCTCGTTGATGCCGAAGCATTGCTAAACGGTATCAAGTCCCGCAAAGTCGGTGCGGCGTGTCTTGACGTTTACGAAGAAGAATCCGATATATTCTTCGAGGACTTTTCGGGACATATAATCGACGACGATACGTTGGCGCGTCTTATCTCCATGCCTAACGTCATAGTGACCTCGCACCAAGCGTTCTTGACCGAAGAGGCACTAAACAATATCGCCGAAACTACCGTTAAGAATATCGTCGAGTTTTTCGAAAACGATTATTGCGAAAACGAGCTTTGCTATCGTTGCGGTAATACCGAAAGTTGCAAAAACCGACGTAAAAAGTGCTTTTAAAGGTTAATGCGAGGAGAGTTCAACTCTCCTCGCATTATGATTCTATAATTCCTCCGCCCAACAAGGTATCTCCGTCGTAAAAAACGGCAGACTGTCCTGCGGTTACTGCACGTACGGGAATCTCGGTTTCCACCAAAATTCTGCCCTCGCCTATCGGGGTGAGTGTTGCTTTCACAAATGGTGCGCGATAGCGAATACGAACTTCGCACGTCATAGCTTCATTCGGAAAATCGCACGCCGAGAACGAGGCATTATAAACGGTAAAGCGATTGACGAAAAGGTCTTGATTCTTTCCGAGGATTATTTGATTTTTTTCAATATCTCTGCCTATAACGTAAAGCGGTTCGGTATATGCAATACCGAGCCCTTTTCTTTGACCGACGGTATAGCATCTTTGACCTTGGTGTTTGCCTAATTTTTGACCGTTTGATAGAACGAAATCGCCAGATTCGTCTGTCTTACCGACGATTCTGTCCAAGAATGCGCGGTAATCACCGTCGGGAATAAAACAAATATCCTGACTGTCACCTTTGTTTGCGACGGCAAAACCGTTTTCAAGCGCAATGGCGCGAACCTCGTCTTTTGTGTATTCACCAAGAGGTGCTTCGAAATTGGAAATTTGATTCTGCGTCAAAGCCCAGAGCATATAACTTTGGTCTTTGTACTCGTCTGTTGCGCGGACAATTACACGTCTGTCACCGCAATTCTTCACTCTTACGTAATGTCCCGTTGCGTATTTTTCGGCACCGAGAGAGTAGGCGCGGTCAAGAAGTGCACCGAATTTTATATATTTGTTACATACAATGCAAGGGTTTGGCGTTTCGCCGTTTGCGTACGCAGAGGTGAAATCATTTATTACAGTTTCGCGAAACTGAGGAGATAGGTCTACCAAATGATGTTTAACGTCAAGCGATTCACAAAGCGATTTTGCGTCATTAGCCTCTGTATCGGTTGCGCTCGGAACAAGCTCTTTTCCGAACACTCGCATGGTTATACCCTCTACCGAATATCCCTTGTTTTTTAACAAAAGCAACGCAACTGCGCTGTCAACACCACCGCTTACCGCAACAAAACATTTTTTCATTACCGCACCTCCTTTTCAATTATTTTATCATACAGTTTCTTATGTTGCAACCGCTTTTTGTCATAATATTTGCGTTCTTTGTGTATTAATTATAACGACAAGATTCCAAAAGGAAGGTTGATTATGAAGAAACCGTTTATGTTGTTATTATCCCTCATGCTTGTTTTTTCGCTCGTTGCCTGTTCCAATGGCGCGACCGAAGAAATCGTCAACGACCGTCCGCCTGCGTTTTCGGTGTTGCAAAAACAAACTACGCTTATTAAACATAGCGAAAAAGGTAAAAGTGCAAGCTTTACGGAAGATGATTTTCAAAATTTGTTGGGAGAAGCCGTAACCTATATTACCGTGAGCGAACTCCCCGAATCCAAACTCGGCACACTTATGTTTAACGGCACCGCAGTTACAAAAGGTCAAACACTTCCGGCAGGCTCGCTTAACTATCTTAAGTTTGTGCCGCATTCCGAGCCGTCAAGTGCTACGTTTGGCTTTACCTGCGACAGCAAAAGCTTTGACGGCAGGGAACTCACTTGTAAAATCGTATTTTCCGACGGCGCAAATTATCCTCCCGTTGCACTTGACAGCGAAATGAATACCGTTTCTGGAATTTCCTGCGAAAGCGTTTTGAAAATAAACGAGCCGAACGGCGATGATTATACCATAAACATTATCACCTACCCGACAGATGGCTCGGTAAAAGTAAACAGCGACGGAACGGTTGTTTATACGGCAAATGCAGACTTTTCGGGTAACGACAGCATGGTATATACCGTAACCGATTGCTTTGGTGCTGTATCTGACCGCGCGACGTTAAAAATAAACGTTGAAGAAAACGAAAAGCAACTTTATTTTGCGGACATGGAAGAAAATATGCTTCATCTTTATGCACATAAAATGTGCAAAGACGAGGTTATGGTTTACCGTTATGAAGACGGTCAATATCTGTTCGACCCCGATAAGCCCGTATCGAAAATCGAATTTCTTGTAATGCTTATGAATATTTCGGGGCAAGATACCGATATAGTCGCGGTTGCCGACAGCGTGATAGCCGACGATAACGGACTGTCGTCGGGATTAAAAGGATATCTGTCTGCCGCTTCCGAAAAAGGGTTGATAAAACTTGATAACGGCTATTTTTCGCCGAAAGAAACTATTACTGTAGCAGATGCGGCGTATATGATAACTGCAACACTCGACCTGCCGACCGCGAAAAAAGAAAATTCCGAGTTGTCTAACAGCGAAAGCACACTTTCTGCAATGGTTGCGGCGACCAATGCGGGATTTTTCAGCCAAACCGAACCTTCTCACGTATTAACCAAGGCGGAAACTGCAAAGCTTTTGTGCAGTGTCGAGGAATATATGGAAGAAAACAATATAAAACAATAAATCGATTGACAAACAAAAAAACAGGTGCTATAATGATTTAGGCGGAGGCATCTCCGCTTAAATCTATTTTCGTTCAGTAAAAAAATCGACATTGTTTTGAACAGTAAATTTCGAGGAAATTATGTTATCCAATAAGAAAAAAAAGGCAATAGCAAAGGGCGAAGTTAAACCCAAAAGCAGAAAAGCCGTTAAGATAACGCTTATAGTAACGTTCTCTATCCTTGCGGTTTTGATACTGCTTCTCGCCGTGGGTTATTTCTTGGTTGACCGCTATATTGACTCAACTTTGGATTATATCTCTTACGTTAGTGACGGGGAAGAAGAATGGTCGGGTGTAGATATAGACTCACCTGAGTATAATGACGATTACGACATGAATATTGATTATTCTAATTTCGTCGACCCCGAAGCAGGCAGAGATGAATCGCATCCGATATATCCGCCCGAAACAAGCACCGATGACCCCGTTCAAGGCGAAACCGGCGGTAGCGGTAATAGTGGCGGTAATAGCGGAGGCAGTAGCGGAGGTGGTGGAGGCGGTTATGTTCGTCCCCCTGAACCGCCATACGAACCCGACTACGAGATAATCGAAGGACTTTTCGACGGCGACACGGTTACCGAGGCATACGATAAAGACGTTATAAACATTCTTCTTATCGGTGCCGATACCATAAGCGGTAATTACGCGCGAAGTGATACTATGATTTTGATGTCTATAAACAACGTCAAAAAACGTATTGTGTTTACTTCGTTCATGCGTGACACATACGTCAGCATACCGGGATACAGAGATAACCGTCTTAACGCAGCGTTTGCGGCGGGCGGACCGAACCTCTTGATGAAGACAATCAAGCTTAATTTTGACATTGATATCGACCATTATTTTATTGTTAGCTTCAGCGCTTTTGAACAAGCGGTTAACATTATCGGTGGTATTAGTGTAACGGTAAACGATGTCAATTACAACTATTTCAACAAGTACAGCCAAATTTCGGGCTTGACCAAAGAACAGGCGATTGACGGCACCCACGTCATTCACCTTACCGGCTATGAAGCATTGTTATATGCGAGAAACCGTAAATATGCCGACGGTGACTTTACGAGAACACTCCACCAACGTGACTTTTTGATTCAGTTTGCGCAGAACTGCAGAGGAAAATCGTTGTCACAACTTCACGAATTGCTAAAAGCGGTTCTTCCTTACGTTAAAACCAATATGCCCAAGGATAAACTAAAATCTATGGTTTGGGATATTACAACGTATATTTCGTACACCATTACCGATGCTCGCGTGCCTTGCGCAGGTTCGTTCAATTTTGCGAACGTTCGCGGTATGGAAGTTTTGATAGTAAACTTCCCGGCTAACCAGAAGTACGTAAAAGCAAAAATTTACGGATAAACATTTCAAGAAACAAACAACCTTTTGACGTTATTTGTCAAAAGGTTGTTTTTCGTTACATATAGAGCTTCATCGTTTTTTCTATCCAATAATCAAAGGTTGTATTGGGAGAAAGCGGTTCCAATTCCTTAAATCGCTTGTATGCAGGAATTCCGTCTGACGGGTCGTGCCAAATGTCCGCAAAGATATAATCGAAGTTGCGTTTTGGAGCTTCGGTTTCGGCGAATTCAAAAGCATCTGCACAGACAATTTCTATTTTTTCGGGATTCTTAAAATTTGGCAAAATCAATTCACGGAAAAGTGTTATTACACTCTCGTCACGCTCGACAATAGTAACACTTTCGACAGTTTCCTTAATTGCGCACATAAAGGCAAAATAGCCAAGCCCCAAACCGTAGGTGGCAACTTTTCCGTAGGCTCTTCTTATCGGGGTACGTTGGGTGACAAGCTCGTTGGGCATCATAGTCATCCATTCTCTGCCGTTTTGAAGTACCGAAAGGCATCTGTACTCGTTGTCGAAAAAGCCTATTTGCGGTATTATTCTGCCATCGGGCAGTGTAAGCGGGTCGTCGCAGACGAATGCAGTAAACGGTGCGATTATGTCCTCGCGAAGCTCCCATTCGTTGAAAGTTTTTCCGCTGTTTATTTTTATGGCGGAATAATATTCGTCTTTTGTAAAATCCGATTCGTCAAGATGGTGTAGCATATGTGGTGAATACGCTTCCCAAAGCTGGCGGTCAAATTCATTTTCGGTATCGAAACCGAGCGCAGCACAAATCAAAAGCGAAAAAGCCTCGGCAGATGAAAGCGAAAACTGTTCGTTTAACTCGTCTACCATTTCTTTTGTTACAAAATCGGGTTTGTTGTTAAGCAGTATCGCCAAGCGTTCGAAAATCAAAGTGTTGGCTTTCTGTATTTCTTGGTACGTCATTATCAGGCCTCAAATACTTTTCTTGAATACAATTATATTCCTTTTGTGTAGCATGTCAAGTTTTTAATCGAGACAGAAGCGACAAAAAAGAAGAAACCGCAGTATCTGCGGTTTCAACCTAATTATTAATAAAAGAATCTTCTTTTTGTCCGTTCCGTGCCGGAGGCTGCGTTTCGATTAACCTTCGTAAGCGTCTTTGTCGGCGATGATGATGGTGTTGGGATGGAGCTTAAGAAGGGTTGCAGGGTTAGAAGTGGTAATCTTGTCGTCAAGAAGTTCGGAAACTGCCTGATGCTTAGCCTTACCGGTAGCAAGAAGAATGATGGTCTTTGCCTTCATGATAGAAGCCATACCCATGGTAACTGCTTGGGTAGGAACGTCTTCCTTCTTTTCGAAGAAACGAGCGTTAGCATTGATGGTGCTTTCGGTAAGCGAGGTGAGGTGAGTACCTGCAACGAGTTTTTCATCGGGTTCGTTGAAAGCGATATGGCCGTTCTGACCGATGCCGAGAACCTGAATGTCAACACCGCCTGCTGCATCGATAGCTGCATCGTATTCTGCACCCATAGCTGCAGGGTCTGCTGCCATTCCGTCAGGAACGCGGGTGTTAGCCTTATCGATATCGATGTGGTCGAAGAAGTTAACGTTCATAAAGTAACGGTAGCTCTGGTCATGGGTAGGAGCCAAGGGATAGTATTCGTCAAGGTTGAAGCTCTTGCAATCCTTGAAAGAAATTTCGCCCTTTTTGTTCATGTCAGCAAGAATCTTGTACATGCCTACGGGGGTAGAACCGGTAGCAAGACCGAGTACCGAATTGGGTTTCATGTAAACCTGTGCTGCAAAAATTTTAGCCGCTTCTTTTGCGACAGCATCTGCGTTTTCGCAAACGATAATTCTCATTTTATATATCCTCCGAAAATTTTATTTTCTATGGAAAATTATAGCACCAAGAAAAACGAATGTCAATAGAAAAAGCCTTTTACAAGGCTTTTTATCTGTATTTTGATTCGAATTCTTTGCCTGTTATTAAATAATGAATTGATACGTTAAAATAATCAGACAGAAGTAATAGAGTTTCAATATCGGGACTGCGTTTTCCGTTTTCATAATAAGAAATCGCCTCGCGACTCATGTTCAAATCCATCGCAACTTTTAACTGGCTATATCCTTTTTTTCGACGTATTTCGAGCAAGCCAAGCATTTTCATACCTAATACCCCTTTTTATAAAAACCGCTTGACAATATTGTAACAATGTGTTACGATAAATATGTAACAAAATGTTACGTAGCGTTTGTGTGATTTGATGGCTCGAAAAATGTATAAAACATCAAATTTCACGAATTGCTGTAAGGCATACTATAAGAAAGGAGATTAGTTATGGGAAAGAATAAAGCTATTGCCGGAATGGTGCTTGGTATTGTAGGTATCGTTTTTGCTCTTCTCGGAACTTGGTTCTCTGTTTTGAGCCTCCCTGTTTCGATTGTAGGTCTTGTTCTCTCTGTAATCGGTGGTAAAGCACTTAAAGCAGAAGGAATCACTAGCGGTATCGCTACAGCAGGCTTGGTTCTCGGTATTGTTGCAACTTCTCTTTCTGCAATTTCGTTCTTCACCTGCGGTATCTGCACTATCTGTGTAGCTTCTGGCGCATCTGCAGTAGAAAATGCATTGGACAGCTTGCTCTAATCTGAGATAACCTATGCATCCTTATATCTACATTTTTGGCAAACAAATCCCCACTTACGGCTTATGCTTTTATCTTGGCATAGTTGTTGCTGTTTCTGTTGCGATGCTGTTGTCAAAACGCCGTAAAATCCAAACCTATGATACCGTTTATGCAGCGGTAATTGCTTCCCTTTGCGCATTAGCAGGGGCAAAAATACTTTTCATTTTGATAAATCTTCGTTTGGTAATTGAAGACGAAATCCCATTCATTAATCTGTTTTTCGGTGGTTTTGTTTTCTACGGGGGATTAATCGGTGGAATTATAGGTTTGTATATATATGTCAAAGGATATAAACTTGATATAGGTGATTTTTTTGATTTATTTGCAACTGTTGTGCCGTTAGGGCACGCTTTTGGAAGAGTGGGTTGCTTCTTGGGCGGATGTTGTTATGGAATAGAATACGACGGTCCGCTTCATTGTACATATTCTGTCAGTTTGGCAAGTACACCTATCGGTGTTCCTTTATTCCCCGTGCAACTGTTAGAGTCTTTGCTATTGTTATGTTTGTTTGCGCTGTTAGTGGTGCTCTACTTCCGTAATTACAGCAAGGGCACGCAAGTGGCTGTATATGGCATAGGATATTCTATAATACGTTTTTGTTTGGAATTCCTGCGCGGAGATAAAGAACGAGGCGGAATATTAGGAGTATCAACCTCACAAGTCCTCAGCATCGTATTAGCGATATGTATTATTGTATTTTTAATCATTCGTTATCGTAAAACAAAAAAGGTCAGTTGAATTCAACTGACCTTTTTGTTATTGTAATTTGTTTTTAAAACCTTAACACGTCTTCGTCTTCTTGCGAACCGTTAAGTAATTCTTCAACATCGACTTCGGCGTTATCATCGGTAGTGCATTTTGAGAACAGTTCCATTATTTTTGCGATAATATCGGGCGCTTTCTCGATTACACCGTTTATACCGTCAAGCGCACGGTTTACAGGGTCTTTAGGGGATGAGTAGGTAATGGGGTTGCCGAGTTCGATAACGCGTGAAACGCCCTTTTCCACAGCAATAAAACCAAGCGGAGTGATTGTAACACCTGCACCGTTACCGCCTGCGAAATATGTTTTTTCTGCGGGATTAGGATTGTTTTTTCCACCGAATTCGGTTCCGCCCGAAGCAAAACCTACGGCAACTTTCGAGAATGGAATAATAGTTACATCATTCGAAATATGCATCGGTTCACCGATGACGGTGTTTACGTCAACCACTTCACGTATTTTGGAAAGTGCTGATTCTATCATCTGTTTCATCGGAATGTCGTTAGTGTTACTCATTGTTTTGCTCCTTTTCGGTATCTTCAGCGGATAGGTCAAGCGAAACCTGTTCGCCGGTCATTTGTAATTCGGTTTTGGGAAGGTCGTCTATGCTTTCTAATCCGAAACAACGCAAGAACGCGTCGGTCGTGCCGAAAAGAATCGGTCTGCCGGGGGCATCGAGCGTTCCTCTTTCGGTCACTAATCCTTTGTCTACCAGCGAGGCAACGATAGCTGCGCTGTCAACGCCACGTACCATTTCGATAAACGACCTCGTGACGGGCTGGTTGTAGGCGATTATCGCCAAAACCTCAAGCGATGCTTTTGAAAGCGGAGGTGCTTTGCGGAGCTCCAACGCTTTTTTTACGTATTCTGCAACGTAAGCTTTTGTGCAGAGTTGGTATGCATTTTCGACCGTTATAAGTTGTATTCCGTTTTCTTTGTCGTCGGAATATTTGTTTTTGAGTATCGTTGCCGCTTCACGCAATCCTTCGGCAGTCACACCGAGTATGTCGCAAAGCCGTTCAAACGCTACCGGACCGCCACAGGCGAACAGTATCGCCTCAAGCGCGGCAGGGGTTTCTTGGTTAATGTTCATGGCAGTCCTCCGTTTTATTCGCTGAATAGTTCTGCGTCAATATTGCCGTCTTCCGCAGACTCGTTAATCGAAAGTTCAATATCGTCGCCGTTTCGTTCGACGTCAATCATGCCGTCGCGGACAAGCTCAAGCAACGCCATGAATACGGCAACCGCTTCGCTTCTGCTGTGCACACGCATAAAAAGGTCGTCAAATTTACAAGCACGTTTTTGGTCGAGGTATGACATTATTGCCGCGGATTTTTCTTCCACGGAATAATACCGTTCCTCGATGCGTTTGAAAAGTTCGGGCTCGCCGTCTGCTTTGCGCAATGCAATTCGGTCGGCAATACGTGAAAATGCCTCGGTAAGCAAATCAACCGCGTGTCCGCGAGAGTAGTCGCTTTTTTCGGGCTCGCTCGCAGGCTTTGTAAAGGTATCGTAATGGCCTGCACTTTGCATCTTCAAAAACTCCGCTGCCGCTTTTGCGCGTTGGTGTTCAAGAAGCGCATCTACAAGCGGTGCGCGAGGGTCTTCGCTGTCCTCGGTACGCGGCAACAGCATTTTGCTCTTGATAAGCATCAAATCTGCCGCCATAACGACAAATTCGCTCGTGACCTCCATATCCATTTTGCGCATGGCGTCAAGATAAGCGATGTATTGGTCGCATATCTCGGATATCGGAATATCGAAAATATCTATTTTGTGTTTGGAAATCAACGCCAATAAGAGGTCTAAAGGACCTTCATATTGTTCGATTTTTAAATTGAGTATTTCCATAAAACACCTTGGTTATTACATGTTGTAAAAAATAGGGTATATAACAGTGTCGGCAAGACTAATAAATGCGTCCGTCAAAAAATTTCTGCAAATATTAAGAGGCGCAAAAATCAAATCGGGTATAAAATCAAGCACCGGAACATATTGAAGCAATATTAAACCGATGAAAATATAGCCCGAATAATAACGAACTCTCGAATACTTAGCCGCTAACGAGTTGGGAAGCATACACATAAGTATATTCGAGCCGTCAAGCGGTGGTAGCGGAATAAGGTTAAATAACCCCAAACCGATATTGAATACCATAGAGTAATCAAAAATCATTAATATTGCATCGGAGGTAATACCTGTTAAATCATTGTACCCCACGATATACCAAGTGAGCACGAACAGGAATGCCGAAATCAAGGCGACAATAAAATTCATCATCGGTCCTGCAAGTGCGGTGAGTGCAAAATCGCGTCTTGGTTTTTTAAAATGTCTTGTGTTTACGGGTACGGGCTTTGCCCAACCGAACCCCATGATCAAAAGCATCAATGTGCCGAATGGGTCTAAATGGTCAAGCGGATTTAACGATAATCTTCCGTCGGCTTTTGCGGTTGCATCGCCCAACTTATACGCCATATAGCCGTGCGCCCATTCATGAAACGTGAGCGCAGGCAACAACGCAATTATAGATATCATTAAAGCGAGCAGTTTTTGCATCAAATCGCCGTTGCCGCTCAAAATACTGTGTAGCAATTATATCAATCCTTGTTTATTTCAATTTAATCATGGACTTTTCCCACATTTCGGGAGCATCGTAGCCCATCATGGTTACAACCGTTGCGGCAACGTTGGCAAGACCGTATTCACCGTCAACAAAAGTATAATTGTCGCTATAGAAATTGTCGTAAATATAGCAGGGAACGGGGTTAAGGGTATGGCTGGTCTTTGCCTTGGGAGTGCCGTCGGAGTTAAGTTTCGCGTTGCCGGACTTCTTGTCAATTTCGTACATTTCGTCGGCATTACCATGGTCTGCGGTGATGATTGCTATACCCTTTGCTTCGTCAACCGCTTTTAAGATTCTCGCAAGACAGATATCAAGCGCTTCAACCGAAAGCTTAGCGGCAATAAACGAGCCTGTGTGACCTACCATGTCGCCGTTGGGGAAGTTAACGCGCAACATGCCGAATTCTCCGCTCTTTATCTTTTCGATAAGAATGTCGGTAATTTCTGCACACTTCATCCAAGGTCTTTGTTCGAAAGGAACAACATCGGAGGGTACTTCGATATATTCTTCCAAGGTTTCGGAGAACTTACCGCTTCTGTTACCGTTCCAGAAATAGGTTACGTGTCCGTATTTTTGGGTTTCGCTTACCGCCAACTGCTTAACGCCCTTGTTGACGAGGAATTCGCCCATGGTGTTGCTTATTTCGGGAGGAGAAACGAGGTATTTGGAGGGGATATGAGCATCTCCGTCATATTCGAGCATGCCCGAATATACAACCTTCGGAACGCGAACGCGGTCGAATTTATCGAAATCTGCACCTGCTTCGAAGGTTTTGCTTATTTCGATAGCACGGTCACCGCGGAAGTTGAAGAATACAACGCTGTCGCCGTCTTCGATAGTGCCTACGGGTTTGCCGTCTTTTGCAATTACGAACGGTTGCAAATCTTGGTCGATTGCACCGGTTTCGTTACGGAAAGTAGTAATCGCTTCTTCTGCAGATGCGAACTGTCTGCCGTTGCCGAGAACGTGGGTGTTCCAACCCTTTTCAACCATAGCCCAGTTTGCTTCGTATCTGTCCATGGTGATGACCATTCTGCCGCCGCCCGATGCGATGCAAACGTCGAAGCTGTCATCGCGGAGAGAAGCAAGGAATTCTTCGAACGGGCATACGTATTCAAGCGCACTGGTTTCGCCAACGTCTCTGCCGTCGAGCAGAATGTGTACGCGAACCTTTTTGATTCCGTCTGCTTTAGCGCGGATAATCATAGCTTTAAGGTGGTCTATATGCGAGTGAACGTTACCGTCGGAGAAAAGTCCCAAGAAGTGTAACGTGCTGTTTTTAGCGTTGGAAGCAACTTCTTTCCAAGTGTCGCTTTCGAACATTCTTCCCGATTCGATAGCTTCGGAAACGAGCTTCGCACCTTGTGCGAACACCTGACCTGCGCCGAGTGCGTTATGACCAACTTCGGAGTTGCCCATGTCGTCATCAGAGGGGAGACCAACTGCAGTACCGTGAGCTTTAAGGCTGAAGCAATGATACTTCTTTTCGAGCATATCAAGAGTAGGGGTATCAGCCGCTTTGATAGCGTTACCGACTTCGCGATTGCAGATACCTATACCGTCCATTACGATAGTGATTATGGGGCGCTTTTTTGCGCCAACAATTCCGTTTGACATTAACATTTTCCCTTTCGGTTACAAAAATATAATTTAACATTATGATTATACCGCCAAAATAAAGTTTTTTCAAGGCTTTTTATTAATTATTTTATCACTATTTATTTGACATAGGTAAAAAGAGGTGTTATAATAACGTGATTAACTATGTTTATAATATGAGGTGCTCTGTATGACAAGACGTGAATCTCGCGAAACTGCTATAACTTTACTTTTCGAACGCAGTTTCGATTACGACCGTACTCCCGAAGAAATAATGGCTTCGGCAATAGATGAGCGCGAAGTGAAAATAAGCGACTTTGCAAAAGAACTCTTTTTGAGAGCCGATGAAAATTTAGGCGATATTAATGAAAACATCGCACGTTGCGCGGATAATTGGCGTATCGACCGTATCGACCGTGTAACACTTACGGTGCTTCGCCTTGCGGTTTGTGAAATTGATTATTTCCCCGAAATTCCTATCGAAATTTCGGTTAACGAGGCGCTTGAACTCGCACGTCATTTCGGCGAAGCTGATTCTGTCGGTTTTATAAACGGTGTTTTGGGTAAATACGCGGCAGGTAAAGAAAAGCCGTTGGCTAAACAAAAACCGTTATCAAGCGAAACCGAGGAAGAAATTGAATCCTGCGAGGAAAACGCATGAATACCCAAACCGTGCGCACTCTAACGGTTGAACAGTTAAACACGTATATAAAAGACTATTTGGGAACGTCGCCGTTACTTGCCAAGGTCGTTGTAAAGGGCGAAATGTCTAACGTTCGCGTTTACGGCGGAAGCGGACATATCTATTTTACGCTCAAAGACGAAAATTCGGCAATACCCGCAACAATGTTCGGCGGTGCTTCGAAGTTGAAGTTCAAACCCGAAAACGGCATGAAAGTAATCTGTACGGGCAGGGTTGCGGTATTTGTCCGCGACGGACAGTACAGACTCTATGCCGAGGAAATGGAGCCCGACGGAGTCGGTTCGCTTTATATTGCGTTTGAACAGTTGAAAGCAAAACTCCAAGAACAAGGTCTTTTCGCAAACGAGCACAAGAAAAAAATACCGAAAATTCCTTTTTCTGTCGGCATAATAACCGCTCCCGGCGGTGCCGCCGTTCAGGATATGATAAACGTAACACACAGACGTTTTCCTGCGGCTCAACTTTATTTGTACCCCTCGCTTGTTCAGGGACCGTCTGCACCTGCGCAGCTTATCAAGGCACTAAAAGCACTTGATGAAAGCGGAAAGTGCGACGTTATAATAATCGGCAGAGGCGGAGGCAGTGCGGAGGATTTGTGGTGCTTTAATGACGAAGCGTTGGCACACGCGGTTTATGAATGTAAAACTCCGATTATTTCGGCTGTCGGACACGAAACCGATTTTACGATTTGCGATTTCGTTGCCGACTTACGTGCACCCACTCCGAGTGCGGCGGCAGAGCTTGCCGTACCCGACGTGCAGGAATTGAAAAAACAGTTTGGCAATGTTCAAAAACGCATGTTGCAAAACCTTTCTTTAAAGACGAATTATTTAAGACAAAGACTCAATACATTCTCGCAACGTCCCGTGCTTCAAAGCCCGAAGAGTTATTTCGACGACAGACGTATGGCACTCGCAAGGGATGAAGAAAAGCTGTATTCTATCGTTGAAACGCAAATAGAACGCGAAAGAATGAAGCTTTTCGCAAAGGACGAAAAACTAAAAAGTCTTAACCCCTTGTCCGTACTCGGACGCGGATTTTCGGTTGCGTTCGGCGCAGACGGCAAGGCGATAAAGAGTGTTTCGGAACTCCCGACGGGAACCGAATTTGAACTGATGTTGAGCGACGGCAAGACGTCGGCAGTAGCAAAATAAAAAAGAAAGAGCATAAAAATGGCATCTATAATCAGAGCAATGACAAGAGACGGTTCGGCAAGAGCGATAATATTAAACGGACGCGACATTGTCGAACGCGCAAGACAGATACACAATACAACACCTACGGCAACCGCCGCTTTGGGAAGAACCTTGTTGGCAACCTCACTTGCAGGTTCGCTTCTCGGTGAAAAAGAAGACGTGTTGACCATTCGGTTCAAGGGTGACGGCTTGGGCGGTACGGTAGTGGCAACGAGCGACTGGTGCGGTAACGTACGTGGTTTTATCCAAAATCCGTCTGCCGATTTGCCTTTGCGTCCCGACGGAAAATTGGACGTTGGCGGATGTATCGGCAAGGGCGAATTGTATATTCTGCGCGACGTAGGCGGAAGCGAACCTTACGTTGGGATTTCCAAAATACAAACCGGCGAGGTAGGCGACGATATTGCCTATTATTACGCAACGAGTGAACAAGTTCCTACCATCTGTGCACTCGGTGTACTTGTCGACCGCGATTATACCGTAAAAGCGGCAGGCGGTGCGTTGGTTCAACTTCTTCCGTTCGCAGATGATGCCGTTGTCGACCAATTAGAGAGTAACGCACAGAAATTGCGTTCTGTCACCGAGATTCTTGATAACGGAACCAGCAAAGACGTGCTTGATATCTTGTTAGACGGTATTGAATACGACCTTTTTGATGAATTCGAATGTGAATATAAGTGTGCCTGCAGCCGTGATAAAACCGATAACGCGCTTATTTCAATCGGCGAAAAGGAACTTACCGATATGATAGAAAACGGCGAAGACGAAACGGTTATGACCTGCAGTTTTTGTGATGCGGTATATAAATATTCAAAAAGCGATTTAAAGCACCTGCTTTCTATTGCTAAAAGGAACAACAAAAGTGAAGAATAATATGAAAACTGCACTTGTAACAGGCGGTGCGAGAGGGATAGGCGAATCTATCTGCCGTGCGCTGTCAAAGGATGGTTGGCATCTCGTTATCCATTGCGGAAAGAGCATTGAAGAAGCAAAAGCACTTTGCGAAGAACTTAGCAATGCCGAATATGTTTCTGCCGACTTATCAGACCCTAAATCAATTGATATAATCGCAGAAAAATGTCCCAATCCCGATGCAATTATCAATAACGCAGGCGTGTCGTTAGTAACTCTTTTTGATAAAGCAAACGAGATTGACGTGCGTCGTATGTATGAAATAAACCTTTTTGCACCGATAAATTTAGTGCGGAAGTTGCTACCCAATATGATAAGCCGTAAAAGCGGTGTTATTATCAATATCTCGTCGGTTTTCGGTGAAACGGGCGGAAGTTGCGAGGTCGATTATTCTACTGCGAAATCGGGAATAATCGGGTTCACAAAGTCACTTTCGAAAGAGGTCGGACCTGCAAATATCCGCGTGAACTGTGTTTGTCCGGGTATTATCGATACCGAGATGAACGATGACCTTTCGTTTGACGATATCGAAGCACTCTGTGATGACGTACCGCTTGGACGTATCGGAAATCCCGAGGAAGTCGCTGACTGCGTTGCATTTTTGGTGTCGGATAAGGCGAAATACATCACAGGCTCGGTGTTCGACGTTAACGGCGGCTGGCAGGGCTGATTTTGAGAGTTGTTGAGGAGTAAATATGAACCGAATTGCTAAATTTTATACCGTTTCAAAAGAGCAGTTTCAACGTGACGGTTATGAAGATATAAAACTTCCTCGTCGTGCGACTGCAGGTTCGGCAGGATATGATTTTTATGCGCCGTATGATTTTACGCTTGACGTGGGCGAGGAAATTGTTATCGATACTGGTATTCGCGCACGGATTGCCGACGGCTGGGTGCTTGTGATTTTACCGCGCTCGGGCTCGGGATTTAAATACGGTGTGCGCCTTGCGAATACCGCAGGTGTTATAGATTCAGATTATTTTAATGCCGATAACGAGGGACATATAAAGATAAAACTTGTAGGTGGAAGTAAATCCTATTCGGTAAAGAAAGGCGATGCTTTCGCGCAGGGGATTTTCCTTCCCTACGGTATTACCGAGGACGATGAAACTACCGAAGAACGCCATGGCGGATTCGGCTCGACAGGAAGATAACATAACGTAAAAAACGTACCGATTAGTATTGCGTAAACCCACGCGATGTGTCGGAAAATATAAAAATCAACGTAAAAACGTACCGATTAGTATCGCGTGAGTCCACGCGGTGTGTCGGTAAACATAAAGCTTAACGTAAAAAACGTACCGATTATTATTGCGTGAGTCCACGCGGTGTGTCGGTAAACATAAAAATAACTTTTATCGCGGGAGATTAAAAAAGATGATTACGACGAAACAAAGAGCGTATCTTCGCTCACTTGCAAATACAATCGAACCTACAACACAAATCGGCAAATTGGGTATAGGCGACACCGTACTCAAAACGGTTTCACTTGCGCTCGAAGCGCACGAATTGATTAAACTCACCATACTCGAAACCTGCCCCGAAACACCGAAAGAAGCTATGGTATCGCTCTGCGATGCTTTAGGTTGCGAGGCGGTTCAGGTAATCGGCAGAAAGGTAGTAATCTACCGTCAATCAAGCAAGGAAGAAAACCGTAAAATCGTCCTTCCGAGAAAGTAAGGGCTGTATATTACAAACAAACACAAAAGGCTGACAAAAAATTGTCAGCCTTTGTTTTATGGAACAAATTATTCACCCAAGAAGCCTTGGAGTATCTTTTCTTCGGCTTCTTCTTCGGTAAGACCGAGAGTCATAAGTTTTATCAACTGGTCGCCCGCTATTCTACCAATAGCTGCTTCGTGTACGAGGTTTGCCTCGGTATGCTCTGCGGCAACCGCAGGGACAGAGCTTATCGTGGCGTTGCCCATAAGTATCGAATCACAGCGGATATGACCGAAGCATGCTGATTTGCCCGTTACGCAAGGACGGAAAACCTGTTTCGATTCGTCCTGAGCAACCGAACGGGAGATGATTCTGCCGTTAGCGTTTTCGCCATCGAGAATAAGGTCCATGTCCGATTCGGCATACTGCTTACCGTGTGTGAGCAGTTTTTCGTTTATAATGGCGCTGCCGTCTTTAGCGACAACGATTTTTGTTTTTCTTGCGGTGGAGTCGATGCCTTTTATCTGTGTTGTGTCCATTTGGATAGTCGAGCCTTCGCCGACGTATACAATGGTTTCGGGATTCATAATATTCTCGCCGTTACCGTCGCCGTCGCCGTAGTGGCGTTCGGCATAACGAACGATGGAATTTTTACCGATATAAAAGGTATGAACACCGTCATGGCGCGATTCGCTGTCACCGCAGTTGTGGATTCCGCAACCTGCCATTATCGTAACGTCGCAGTTGTCGCCGATAAAGAAATCGTTATAGACGGTTTCGGCATATCCCGTGTCGGTGATAATAACGGGAATATGCACGGTTTCTCCCTTTGTATTGCTTTTGATGTTTATATCAATACCCGGCTTGTCGGTTTTGTTTTCTATGCGGATATTCTCGGTAGAGAATCTGCCTGCCGATGTGCCGTTTTTGCGGATATTGTACGCGCCGTTAGGGATAGAATCCATAAGGGCAATTTCTTTAAGAAGAGTAAAATCAAGTTTTTCCATTCTATTCACCCTTTCTCATGTATTCGCAGCCAAGACCCGTTCCCAAAAGTTTGGGGAAAATCTCATCTCTGGTGCCGTAATCCGAAATCTGACCATTGGAAAGTACGCAAATCTCGTCAGCAAGAGAAATTATGCGTTCTTGGTGCGAGATAACGATAATGGTAGCGTCGGACGATTTGTGAAGTTCGCGGAAGGTTTCGGTAAGCTTCGCAAAAGACCAAAGGTCGATACCTGCTTCGGGTTCGTCAAATATCATCAAACCGCTTTTTCTTGCAAGTATGGTCGCTATCTCGATACGTTTAACTTCACCGCCCGAAAGCGAGGTGTCTACTTCGCGGTCGACGTAGTCGGCAGCACAAAGACCTACCTTGTTGAGATAATTGCAACATTCTATTCTCGAAAGCTCTTTGCCGCCCGATGCGATAGAAAGCAATGCCTTTACGGTCATACCCGTAAAGCGAGGAGGCTGTTGAAAACCATAGCTGATGCCTAAACGCGCACGTTCGGTTATAGACATATTAGTAACGTCGGTTCCGTTCCAGATAACGCTTCCGTCTGTGGGTTGAACAATACCCGAAATCGCTTTCGCTAACGACGATTTGCCACCGCCGTTGGGACCCGTAAGCACCAAGAAAGTGCCGTCTTTAA
>JAZRUB010000047.1:0-8309 GCA_045652305.1 Eubacteriales bacterium | reverse complement strand
TTCGTAACTTTCGAGCGTTTTTTTGTTACAAGACCGATAATTTTTATTAAATTGTTTTTCTTAAGGGTTCCGTTTTCAACACGTTCGCGTATTTCGGCGATGCTTAATGCACCGATTTGCTTTTGAATATCGCCGTACCCGTCAAGCGGATGTCCCGAAAAATAAAGGCCCGTCATTTCTTTTTCGCCCTTTAACATCTCGCCTTTTTGCAGTTCGGGAAGCGTGGATTTAGGGAACTCAAATACCGTTTCATCTATCGAAGTGTCGCCTCCGAAAAGGCTCATTTGACCTTCTGAGTTGTTTCTTTTATCCTTGGTGACGGTTTCGAGGGCGTGTGACAAACCTGCAAGTAAATGACTTCTTGGTATGCCGAATTCATCTAACGCACCTGCGATTATTAAAGATTCAAAGGTTTTTATGCTACCGAACGTTGCACAACGTGTTAGGAAATCCTCGATATTCTTGAACCTTTTGCGGCTTCGTTCGTTGATTATACGTTCGGCAAAAAGTTGACCGACGTTTTTAATTGCCGCAAGTCCAAAACGGAGGTTATTACCCTCGACCGAAAAACTTCCGTAACTTTCGTTCACCGTCGGGGGGAGAATTTTTATACCCATTCTCGCGCAGTCGGAAATATATTCGCCCACCTTTTCGTCATATCCCATTACGGTGTTTAAAAGCGAACACATATATTCTCGCGGATAGTGGCATTTAAGCCAAGCCGTGCGGTAGGATACAACGGCATACGCAGCCGCATGGCTTTTGTTGAATGCGTACTTTGCAAATTCCGCCATTTTGTCGAAAACCTTTTCGGCTACTTTGGCATCAACACCGTTTTTAAGTGCGCCCGAAAGGAAAATATCCTTTTCCTTTGCCATCGCTTCCTGCTTTTTCTTTGCCATTGCACGGCGCACAATATCTGCTCTGCCGTAGGAATATCCTGCAAGAACACGGCAGATTTGCATAACCTGCTCTTGGTATAACATAACACCGCAAGTAGGTGAGAGTATGTCTTTAAGGCAAGGGTGGTCGTATTCTATTTTGTCGGGATTGATACGGTTTTTAAGAAACTCGTCAATCGATAACGCAGGTCCGGGACGGTAAAGCGAAATTACCGAGATAATATCTTCCAGATTTCGTGGCTTCAACTTGGTCAGAAGATTTCTCATGCCCTCGCTTTCAAGCTGAAAAATACCCGATGCGTTTCCGTCAGACAGCATTTTATAGGTCTTTTCATCGTCAAAGAGCAAAGCTTCTGCCGAAAAGTCAGGAATTTGTTTTTTGATTTGCGATTCTGTTCCCTGAATAATCGAAAGAAAACGCAAACCGAGAAAGTCCATTTTCAAAAGGCCTAAATCGGCAACGGTATTCATCGGGAACTGAGTGACCACCGTACTGTCGTTGACTGCAAGAGGAAGATAATTTATAAGCGGTTCGTCGGTAATAACGACACCCGATGCGTGTGTAGAAGTGTTTCTCGGACGGCCTTCAAGTTTAGATGCATATTCGATAAGCTTTTTTGCCAAAGGGTCGTTATCGACTCTGTGTTTAAGCTCGGGGTTTTCTTTGAGTGCCGATTCCAAGGTGACGTCAAGATAGCGGGGAATCATCTTCGCTATTTCGTCAACGGAAGAATAACTCATTCCGAGCGCACGTCCGGCATCTCTTACTGCCTGACGGCAGGCGAGCTTAACGAATGCGATTATCTGCGCGACGTGTGCTTGACCGTATTTAGAGGCTACGTATTCGATTACTTCGCCTCGGCGTTCGTCGCTGAAATCTATATCAATATCGGGCATGCTGACTCTTTCGGGATTCAAGAATCGCTCGAAAAGAAGACTAAACCTTATCGGGTCCACTTGAGTTATGCCCAAAGCATAGGTACAAAGACTGCCTACCGCACTTCCTCTGCCCGAGCCGACGGGGATATTATTACGCCTTGCGTAATTAACAAAATCCCAAACGATGAGCATATAATCGTCAAAACCCATGTCGTGAATTATCTTTAATTCATGGTTCATGCGTTCTTGGTAGACCGAAATATCGTCACAAAGACGGTTTGCTTTTGCTAAATTCTCTATTCCGTCATCGCACAGCTTGCGCAAATAGGTTTCCGACGTATAGGGCTTCGGAGGGTGGAAAGCGGGTAGGTGCATACTGCCGAAATCAAACTTAAAATCACACATTTCGGCAATTTTAACTGTATTTTCAACCGCTTCGGGAACGTCTAAGAAGAGTTGCTCCATTTCAAGAGCCGATTTGATGTAATGTTCGCTTCCTTCCATGCCAAAACCGCTGTCTTCGACGGTGTTGCCCGTAGCGATGGCAGAAAGGAGTTTTTGTATTTCGGCATCGTCGCGTGTGACGTAGTGCGCGTCATTTGTTGCGACGAGAGGGATGTTTAATTCTTGCGAAAAGCGTATAAGTGCACGGTTGACGGTTTCTTGACCTTCGATTCCGTGACGCTGAAGCTCAAGATAAAAGTTGTTTCTGCCGAAAATTCGGTCGAAAACAATGATTCTTTCACGCGCAAGCGACATATCGTCTGCGAGAATAGCTTTTGGTATGCTACCCGAAATACAAGCCGAAAGGGCAATAAGGCCTTCGGAATATTTGGTAAGCGTGTCTATATCCGTACGGGGTTTGGAATAAAAACCCACCGTGAATGCTTTGGAAACGATTGTCAAAAGATTGCGGTAGCCAATATCGTTCTTAGCAAGAAGAACAAGGTGGGAATAATCCGAATCCAAAAGCCTGTCCTTTTGCTCCATAGAACGCGGAGCTACGTACACTTCGCAACCGATTATCGGCTTTATGCCTTTTTCTGCACAAGCTTTGTAGAACTCGACCGCGCCATACATAACGCCGTGGTCGGTAATCGCGACGGCGTTTTGGTTTCCGGCTATGACGGCATCGGGAATGGCATTAATACGGCATTCCCCGTCGAGCAGACTGTATTCGGTATGAAGATGTAGGTGAACAAACCCCATAAACTAACCTTTTTACGTGTTTTTAAGCATTTCTGCTATTTCTGTAAGTTTTTTAAAACGGTGATTAAGTCCCGATTTGCTAACCGGTTCTTTTAAAAGATTTTTAAGCTCTGTTAAGCTCATATCGGGATTGGCAAGCCGAAGCTCGGCACATTCGCGAAGCTCGGCATTTAGGTTATGCATCGCACCGTATTTCTCTATAATCAAAATCGCTTCGCGTTGCTCTGCTGCGGCACGCGCGATACGGTCGAGGTTTGCGGTTTCGGCATTGCATAAACGGTTGGCATTGTTGCGAACGTCGCTCATGACCTTTGCGCTTATAATATCAAGAGTTGCTTTTGTTGCGCCTATGAACGAAAGCAAATCTTCTATGCTTTCGCTCGCCTTGTAATAAAGCACAGGCTTGTTTTTGCGTAACGTCCTCTTTGCCGTTAAACCGTAGTTGTCAAGGAACTCGGCAAGGTAATCGGTATATTCCTCATCGGGAAGCGTGAAAGATAACATGAAATTACGTCCCGGTGCACTGACGTTTCCGCATTTTAAAAATACACCGCGAAGATAACAGCCTGCATCCTTGTCGCATTTCTCGTCAAAAGGCAGAAGCGAAAGCCCCGATTCGATATTATCCTTGCAACAATCCTTTTTCGGTATATTCTCTTGTAATTGTTGTTTTATATCCGAAGAAAAAGACATTTTATTTTATAATCCTTATTTCAGGCTCAAGTCGCACTCCCGTTTTTTCAAAAACGGTGTCCGACACTAAATTCAAAAGTTCAATCACGTCACTCGAAGACGCTTTTTCGCGGTTGATGATAAAACCAGCGTGCTTTTCGGAAACCTGCGCTCCGCCTACCGAAAGACCTTTAAGTCCGCATTGCTCGATGAGCGCACCTGCGAAATTTCCGACGGGGCGCTTGAATGCACTTCCGCAGCTTGGGTAGTCAAGCGGTTGACTTGCTTTGCGCTTTGCCATGAGTCCGTCCATTATGACTTTTATCTCGTCGGCATTGCCATTTTCCAATACAAACGAGGAGGATAGCATTATCAAATTTGTGTTATTAAGACAGCTTTTGCGGTATCCAAACTCCATATTTTCGAGTTCTATGGTAATGATTTCGCCGTCTTCATTTAAAAATCTTCCGTTGACGAATCGTTGCGAAATTTCTCCGCCGTAAGCACCTGCGTTCATGTAAACCGCACCGCCTACCGTTCCGGGTATGCCGTAACAGAACTCCAAACCCGTAAGCGAGTTGTCACAAGCGAATCTCGCCAAGGAGGAGAGAGTTTCGCCACAGTTTGCGGTAATCACGTTGCCGTCGATGGACAAGCCTTTTATACCCGATGTTACAATAACCGCACCGTCGTAGCCCGAATCGGGAAATAAAAGGTTCGAGCAGTTACCGACAACTATGTATTTTTCGCCTGTTTCACGAAAATGTCGAATCGCAGAAATAAGCTCACTTTCGCTTTTCGGGGTAACGAGATATTTAGCATTTCCGCCCACTTTCATAGAGCAATAGGGCGCAAGAGAAGTATTTTCCAAATAAGTAAAATTCACAACAATCATCCACTCTCATATTAACTCACCTTATATTATACTATAAACTTATTTAAATTACAATAAATATATGGAAAATATTTTAAATGCCTTGACCTTTGATAGGTTGTTTGTTATAATCACTATGATGCCGAAAGTGTTTCTTGCTCGGCATTTTCTGTGACGGTTATTTTAGAAAGGATTTTTGTAATGAAAAAACTGTTTGCGCTCATAATAGTTGTTTCTATGGTTATAACTATGTCGTCAATGGTTTTTGCGGAAACTCCCGTAACAGAGCTTTCTGCTTTGGCAAGTGCCGATTTTGATACTTCAAACGGACTTGACACCTATAATTCTGACGGCACAATTGATATTACGGTATCGCTTGGCGATGTCGCTATTCCCGAAACGGTTGCGGGAATAACGGCGTTTATCTTTGAAATTATCTATGATAAGGATATGGTTGCCCCTGCCGAAAACGGTGAAGTCGATTCCGACGGAGATTCCTTTGATTACACCGCGTTGATTGATAATGCACCCGACGGTTGGGAATGTTTCGGTAAGATTGATTCTCAAAACGGTTCTTTTGAGCTTGCACTTTGGGACGTTACGACACTCAATCCGATATGCAGCGCAGATGCATTGACAATTACCGTTCCTTTTTCCGTAAAACCCGAAGCAAAGGTTGACGATATTGCTTTCTCGTTTAAAAACGGTCAAATTCACGACGTTGACCTAATGGTTTCTGCATCGGTTGAAATAAGCGGATTTTCGGTTGAATACGCGCTTCAGCCCGATGTGATATCGGACTATCCCGAAGAAGCTATATCGATTGATATTGCAGGCTATGACGATGCCGAAAACAACGTAATTTTCTATGCCGAAAACGATATTACTGTTGCTGATTACGTCGCATCTTACATAGACGATGCCGAAGCTTTAAAAGGCATGAACGATTTTGCGATAATTATCGTTAATAACGAAAACGGTAAAGTTACTTACGTGAACACCGACATAAGCGGTGATGAAAGTGACAAATCCGAAGTGGTGATTCCTGCAGGACACTACATTATCGGCGTAAACGGCAATAATACCGAGGATTATACGGCATTGTGCGAATCCGCAATAGTCGATTATAAGATAGACCTCTATAACCTTAACGTGGAATTAACAGGCTGCTTTAATCCGGCTATTGAACTTTCAAACGTGGCGTTTGTTCTCTATGACCCGATACCCACTCCCAAGCAAGATGCAAATCTCATTTATGACGTTGATTCGGCGATTATTACCGTGTATGAAACCGAACTTGATATCGAAGAATTCAATGCGATGTTCGAACGTGACGTTACCGTGCTTGACCAAGACGGTAATGAGGTTACAAGCGGTTACGTTACGAACGGTATGAAGATAGACTATGAAGACGGTGTAACGATAGTCATGCTTGGCGACGTTCACAGCGACGGAAAAATCGATGCTTTTGACTATGTTTTGATTAAGCGTTATTGCCTTAATACGTTTGAGCCTACCGAATTGCAGTTGTTGGCGGCGCGTGTTGCAGGCAACGAAGAAATCAGCGTGTACGACTATCTTTTCGTAAAACGTATTTCCCTCGGTACACTTGAATTATCGAATTTGATGTAATTTTTCGTTGGTGATGTTATGATTTGGAAATATTTATCGGTTTTTGGTTTAAGCATGGTTCCGATAATTGAACTTAGAGGAGCCATTCCCATGGGCGTAGGAATGGGACTTGAGCTTTGGGCTGTGTTTTTGTTGGCTATGATAGGCAATATGCTTCCGGTACCGTTTTTGATTCTTTTCGGCGGAAAAGTGCTTCGCTATTTTGCATCTTTTCCGAAATTCGGTAAACCTTTTCGCAAGATACTTGAATTGGGCGAAAAAAAGGTTGCAAAGATGAACAAAACCCTATTTTGGGGTTTGCTTGCTTTTGTTGCTATTCCGCTTCCCGGAACAGGAGCGTGGACGGGTTGTCTTATCGCGATTACCTTAGGGTTGGATATGAAAAAGTCTGCACCTCCCATTGCACTCGGTGTCTTTATTGCAGGTCTTATAATGATGGTGTTTTCTTACGGAGTAGGCGCGATTATACAGAGCTTTTAATTTGAATATATATTCAAGGAGTATTTACCCATGATAAAAATAGGATTTATTGATTATTTTCTTGACGAGTGGCACGCAAATAACTATCCCAAATTCATCGCACAGAAATTCGGTGATGAATTCAAGGTTGCATACGCATACGCCGAAATAGATAAGCCGAACGGAAAAACCACCGATGAATGGTGTAAAGAGTTCGGTGTTGAGCGTTGTAATACTATTGCCGAGGTTGTTGAAAAAAGCGACTGCATAATCGTTCTTTCTCCCGACAATCCCGAAAGACATTTGGACCTTTGCCGTGAACCTCTTGCAAGCGGAAAACGTGTTTACGTCGATAAGACCTTTGCGCTCACCAAGGATATTGCACAACAGATTGTCGATATAGGCGAATCAAACAATACTCCGTTTTTCTCGACTTCCGCGCTTCGTTTCGCAACCGAATTGGCAGACGTTCCTCGTGACGGTATATGCTTTATCAATTCTCGCGGTCCCGGTAGATTCGACACCTATGCAATACACCAAATCGAACCGATAGTTGTTTTGATGGGAAGCGAAGTTAAACGCATAATGTCTGTCGGAAGCGGTTATGAAACTATGGTTATCGAGTTTTCTAACGGCAGACGCGCTGTTATGAGTCATTACGACTGGAAGGGCGTAGACTTCGAAATGATTGTTAATTATGAGGACGGTTCGATTTACAAAGTACCTAAAATGAGCAATTATTTCGATAACTTTATTACAAGCCTTTGCGATTTCTTCAAAACAGGCAAGGTTTATGCCGATCATGCCGAAACCGTTTCGGTAATGGGTATAATAGAAGCAGGAAACAAGGCTATCAAGAATCCCGGTGAATGGGTTGAAATTTGAGTAAAGGAGAGCATCAGATGAAGTTGAGAAAACTTATTTCGTTCTTGCTCGTGTGTGCATTATTGGCATCGTGTTCGATTTTTGTACTTGGTTCGTCTGCAGATACCGTATCGTTTATTCCCGAAACATCAAACGGAAGAATATACGGCATTGCAATCGGCTCTGTTACCAAAGATATTCAGTTGGTATACTATAACGCGGTTGTACAGGTGTTAAACAAAAACGGCAATAAACTTGCTCCTGACGAAAAAATAGGAACAGGATGCATCGTGAAGCTTAACGGTATATCATACGTTGCCGTAGTTATGGGCGACATCGACGGTGACGGTGATATGGATGCGTTTGACTATGTTGCAATCAAACGTGCTTATTTGGGAACAGGTTATACCAACGTATTGGGACTTGAAGCCGCAGGAGTTAAGGCCGGCAACGATGTCGGTGCAATTAATTATATTATGATTAAACGTGCCGTATTGGGTTCTTATAACTTAAACAAAAAGTACGAGTCCGAACCGTATAATCCCGGTCAGGGCGATTCCGGTTGGACCGACGGTTGGAGTTAATACCTAAATAAAAAATTACTACCCGAAGAAAAGTAATCCTTCGGGTAGTTTTTTATGTACTTATCAAATATATTTTGTTTCGACTCTGCTCTTTATTGAACATACAATCTCGTAATTTATTGTGCCGAGTGCGTTTGCAAGACGTTCTATTTCATCGTGGGTTTCGAATATTATCGCTTCGTCGCCTACTTTGCAATCGGAATCCATGCCGATTTCCACCATGCACATATCCAT
>JAZRUB010000046.1:0-6749 GCA_045652305.1 Eubacteriales bacterium | reverse complement strand
CTTCAAAAACGATGTAACCGAACTAAAATGTCCGTCGCCCGAAAACAGTATAAAAACTTCAATGTCGTCCGATGACAGAGCCTTTTGATATATGTTGTCAAGAATTATAAAATCGGTAAAATCTTTTTGCACTCCGTTCGGGCTTCGGGTGTCGATTATCTTGTTCGAGAATAGACGTATACGTCCTATCTCGTCTGCAAGACTTTTGTGTGAGAAATCTGCGAAAAAGTTCACTTCGACAAGGTTGAATTGGTTGTTTAAGTCTTCAAACCAACCTTTTATATTCGGTTGCAGACCGTAATTGTTTTTCAAAGAAATATACCAATGCTCGTAATCGACAAACGCAACCGCTTTCGGCAAACTGTTGGTGGAGGGAAGTTCTTTCGCAGGTTCCTTTTTAAATAAATTTAGTATACATTGTTCCTCCTTTCTTTGTATATTGCACATTACAATTATACACTTTTTGCTTGTTCTGTCAATAGTTTTGGCTTGTCAGGAACTCTTTAAGACGTAATATTATTTTCTTTTCGAGTCTTGATATGTAACTTTGCGATATTCCGAGAATATCTGCAACTTCCTTTTGCGTAAGCTCGTTACCGCCTCGGTTTATGCCGTAGCGAAGTTCGATAATCTGTCTGTCACGTGCGTTAAGACCTTCTATTGCACGGGCAATCATTTTTTTATCTTCGCTTTCTTCAATGCTTTTGTAAACGTAGTCGTTTTCGGTGCCTAACACGTCACTCAATAACAACTCGTTTCCGTCGTAATCGATATTTAACGGCTCGTCAAGCGATAACTCGTTTTTTACGCCTGTGTTCTTGCGCAAAAACATCAAAATTTCGTTTTCGATGCATCTTGATGCGTATGTAGCAAGCTTTATCTGCTTGTCTGCTCTAAAGGTATTTATCGCTTTTATCAATCCGATAGTGCCTATCGAAATCAAGTCTTCAATACCTACCGCCGTGCTTTCAAACTTACGTGCTATATATACCACCAAACGCAGATTGCGTTCGATTAACGTCTTTTTTGCTTCGGAATCGCTTTCTAATTTTAGAATAAGCGCGTTTTCTTCCTCTGCGCTTAACGGGGGAGGGAGGGTTTGCGGACCGTTTATGTAAAATATCTCCTCACCTATCCCCAAAACCTCTTTAAGCCAATGAATTACCAAATTTACCTTTTGTGTTGTCACGGTGGTTCTCCTTATAAAATACTTGTTGGTAGCAGTCCGTCATATCCTGAATAACTTTTGTGGTCGGTATCTATTCCGATGAATGCATCCACTCGTTTCGGTTTACGAGGAGGTTGTAATATTTCTATTTTGTCGGGGCGGAATCCCAAAAAACAGCTTTTTCCTGCGCTTGTAGAGAAAGGGATAGCGCGTATAGGGAATGGGAATAACTCACTTTCGGGGGTATCAATCGGAGGAGGCAGACAGGATGATGATATTACTATTACCGGCAACGCCGAAAACGGTTCGGTGACGAGATTTCCGCTGTCGCAAAGCAATCTCGCCGATATTTTCTCATTGCCTGCGTATATTCGTATTTCTGCCGAGCGTATATGTATTTTCTTTCTGCAAATCAAACCGTAAGACAGCGCAACCAATGCCGAAAAAGCACAGATAAGACAAAACGAAAGTGCATCAACCTCGGTATAAACTCCGTTTGAATACTGACTTGACAGACTGTAAAACGCAGTCACTAAACCGCCCATCAAGGCAGATGTAACTATAAAGGTCCCCGCAATCATGAAAAACTTTTTCGCATCTCTTTTTCCAAAAGCAACAAAGCACATACCAAAGACCGTTATTATATGTAACGGAAGCGAAATATAAACCGCAAGCTCAAATATGTAAGGTACGAATGCATACAGACCTCCCAATATTGAAGCTATAAGCAGCCTTTTTGTACTTCCTGCGCAGTTTAAAATCCTGCCTGTGATAAACAGACAAAGATAGTCGAGCGAAAAATTTACAAAGAACAATAAATCGGAATAAATAACCACCGTTTCGTCATACATAAAAACACCTGCCTTTTATTACTTGAATTATAAACGGAAAGGCAGGTAAAAATTTGTCGGAACCGATAAGGAGATGAACTTTTTTTGAAAAAGCCTATACTTATGATTAAATCCTATAAAGACACCTTTTGTTTGCTTTTTGCTATTGCTCTTTGCGTTTGTGCAAGCATGCTGTTTTTACTGTCGGAAGATAGTTTGCCTGTATTTTCAGGTGGAGCGCAACAGAGTATTAACGGCATATTTAATCTTGTAAACGACTGGGTTTAAATATTATGTTTATATTGTTTCCGCGCTATCGCATACGTGTTTCTGTATTTGCATTACCTATATTTTTGGTGATGCTGTGGTTGGAAGGGAAGATACCGTTTGCGATTATGATTATCTCCGCGACAATGCATGAAATTGGACATATATCGGCTTTGCATTTTCTTGGCTACCGCGTAAGACGGATTGATATTCTTCCTATGGGAGCAGTTATCGTAGTACCCGAGGGAATACCCGATTACGATGAGGTGAAAATTGCACTTGCGGGTCCGCTTGTTTCGTTATTATGTGCGGTTTTGTGTGTCGTTTGGTTTATAATAGCCGGCTCAGCGTTATCACTTTTTGCGGTTTTGATTAACTGTGTTTTTTCGTTAATCAACCTTTTGCCGATTCGCAAGCTTGACGGCGGAAAGGCACTATTCTGCTTTTTATCATATAAAAGAAAAAAATCGGCAGAACAAATTTGCTCTGCCGTTTCGTTGTGTGCGAAGTTAATGTTTGTCGGGTTTTGCTTCACTTTAATTCTGCTTTCGAGTTTTAACCTCGGGGTTATTCTGCTCTCTTTTGCGTTATTGATGCAGGTAATATAAAAATGCCGTCGGTATAATCGACGGCATTTTATGTTGATTATTTTTTAATTTTGGTCGAGAGCGTAGCGATTTATTTGCCTTCTCTTTCGGCCATGAGTGCATCTTCGCTTGCATTAACCTCACGCCAGTCATCAAGTTCGAGTTCGCCAAAGTCAACGTAACCGAATCTGCTATCAGCTTCGTAACCGCTAATCTTATCTTCGTTTGCAACAAAGCTTCTGCTATACCAGAATACCATCGTTGCAGGGCAGAGTTCAACAAGTTTGCTTTCTGCCTGATGGAGAAGTGCTGCTCTGTCTGCACGGTTTGAAGCATTAAGTGCATCGGTGATGAGTTTGCTGTAATCAGCATCATCAATGTTGGTGTAGTGGGTGTTGAACACTTCTTCAATAGCCAAAGTGTCGTTGTCGGCAATTACGCCGGTACCGCTGTATTCCTTAGCGAAAGGAGCAAGGTAACCAAACGCGTCAACCGAACCGCTCAATACGTTCACGCCGATAATGTCGTAATCTCTTGCTTTGAGAGCTGCGAGGTACTCATCGGGGTTAAGACCGCGGTATTCAATACTAAATCCAAGGCCTTTCCAGTATTCACCGGCTTTTTTGGCAATTTCTTCGTATACGTTGGTGTAGGTTGTGTTTCTCTTATAGTTTTGGATAGTATATGCGTTTTGAGGGATAAGATAGGTTACGGTAAGTGTACCTTTCTTTCCACCGAGAAGCGATTTTGCAGCGTCTGTATCAGCTGTTGTGCTGTAAAGTGCGCCGCCTACTTCACGGAAGTCGGTTTCATAAGATGTATCAAACACACCATTGGGGACATAAGCGGTAGCAGGAACTTCACCTGTACCGGTTGTTTCGGTTGTGATAGCAGTTCTGTCAAGTGCGAGCGAAAGCGCTTTACGAACGTTAGCATCGGAAAGGATTTCGTTTTCGGTATTGAAATAGAACGCATAACCATTTAAGGTCTGTTGTGTTTCAAGGTCTGCTTTGAAGTATTCGTAGGTTTGCTTTTCAAAAGAGCTGAGGTAATAAATCTCGCCTGAATTGAAGCGGTTTGCTTGGAAAACTTCTTGAGTTGTACCCTTATCGCCTTCGTAGTAGCCAACTTGACCTTCCATATAATAGCAGGTTATACGGTAGGGAAGGACGTATTCGTCAAGGTCGTCTTCTTCAGGGTCGCGGAGATAATAAGAGTTGCGTTCGAGAACGAGTTTGCATGCAAACTTGTCGGAGAAGTCGGTTTCTCCCTCTTTCTTTGCGCGAGGCATATCCATGGATTGAACACGGAACTTACCGTTACAAACGATGTTTGCGGCGCTTCCTGCCCAGTCTTCGCCAAGCTTTTCATAACGTGTAACAATGTCTTCACGTTGGGGAGCAAGGTGGATATTAGCAACCTGTTCAACAAAAAGGTCTATATCGTATTCGTTTTCGAAAGTAACTTCAAGAAGGGTATCGTCAACAGCCGCGAGACCAAGGTCATCGATAGTACCAACGCCGGATTTAACGTCTCTTGCTCCCTTGATGGGGTAGAGAAGCGACGCGTAGGGGCTATCCATTTCGGGAGAGAGGATTCTTCTCCACGCGTAGATAACGTCATCTGCGCTTACTGCACGGTTATCGCTCCACGAGGTTTCTTTCAATTCGAAATACATCTTGTGGAGTTGATAAATTTCATCATATTTATAATACCACTCGGTAGCGAGAGCAGGCTGAACTTCGCCATCTTCGTTTATAGTGGCAAGCGGTTCATAAATCATCGAAAGGATTTGTTCAACATCGCTGTTGAGCTGAACCACAGCAGGGTCAAGTGTGTAAGGATAATCGGTGAGGAACATACGTACGTTCGCACCTTTTTCGCCTTCTTCCAAGCCGCCACAACCTGCAAGTGTGCCGAGCAAGAACATAAGACAAAGCACAAGAGATAAGATTTTTTTCATAGTGACCTCCGGACATAAAACTCCAGCATTAGTTACAAAAGATTATAACACCGTTTTGTCAAATAATCAAGAGCATTTTATCTATTTGTAAGAAATTACAAATTCTTACATACATAATTGTGCAACACATGAATAAATCGCCCCTATCCGTCTTGATTAACACAGAAAAAATAACGCGTCGGAAAAACCGACGCGTTATGATATTTATTCTGTTATCAATATTAGAGGTTGAACAACGAGAGCAGGTTGTTTTCTGCGAACGCTGCAACGGTAACGAGCGAAATGGTGCTCATAATCTTGATAAGAATGTCGAGAGAAGGACCAACGGTATCCTTCAAGGGGTCACCTACAGTGTCACCGACAACTGCAGCATCGTGAGCGGAACCGCCCTTCTTTTCGCCCTCAACACCGCCGATTTCGATATATTTCTTACCGTTATCCCAAGCGCCGCCCGAGTTACCGCAGAAGAGCGCGAGCATGATAGCGGAGATGGTTGCGCCTACGAGGACACCACCAACGAATTCAGCACCGAAGATGAAACCGCAAACAACAGGGAATGCGATACAGAAGATAGCGGGAACGCGCATTTCTTTAAGTGCGCCCTGAGAGGAAATTTCGATACAGGTCTTGTAGTCGGGAAGAACTTCGCCTTCCATAAGACCCTTGATTTCTCTGAACTGACGGCGAACTTCTTCAACCATCTTTCTAGCAGCCTTAGCAACAGCGTTGATAAGCATACCGGAGAACATGAAGGGAAGTGCCGCACCAACGATACAACCAACGAGAACCGCAGGTTCGATAGCGTTGAGAGCAATCTTGTCAAGTGCGCCTTCAGCGTAGTTTGCAACTTCGGGAGCGTCGGTATAAGCGAAGATGTAAGAAGTCATCATCGAAAGGGTTGCAAGTGCAGCAGAACCGATTGCGAAGCCCTTACCGATAGCAGCGGTGGTGTTACCAACTGCATCGAGTTCGTCGGTGATTTCACGTACGCTGGGGTCGAGGTAAGACATTTCTGCGATACCGCCTGCGTTGTCCGAGATAGGACCGTAAGCGTCAACCGAAACGGTAGTAGCAACGAAGGAAAGCATACCGATAGCGGCAGCAGCAACGCCGTACATACCGGAAAGGAGATAAGAACCGTAAATAGCAACACCGAGAACTACGCAAGGAAGCATACAGGAAATCATACCGAGGGAGAGACCCTGGGTAATGGTGAGGGCAGAGCCTTCAGCGGATGCAGCGGAAAGTTCTTTGGTGGGTTTGTAATCGTAAGAGGTGTAGTATTCTGCAATCTTACCGATAATGATACCTGCAAGGATACCGATAGCTGCAGCAACCCAAGGAGAAATCCAACCAATGTGGAATTCAACAGATTCGAATACAGAGAGGCCTTCATAACCTTCAACCATCTCGCCGCCGAACTTTGCGAACGAGAGATAGGAAACAACCGCGCCCAATACCATGGTGAGTATTGCGGAAATGTAGGTTGCGCCGTTAAGTTCTTTGTGAGGATTGTCGGAGAGCTTCTTACGAACGAAGAGAGAAGCGATACCGATAACGCAGGAGATAAGACCTACTGCAGCGAATGCGAGGGGGAAGTAAATCATTGCGGTAAGCAATTCAGTACCACCGAATACGTGTTTAGCGAAAAGTTCGATAGCAAGGATAGTACCCGAAAGAAGTGCGCCGACGTAACTTTCGAGAAGGTCGGAGCCGAGACCAGCAACGTCACCTACGTTGTCGCCAACGTTGTCAGCGATGGTAGCGGGGTTTCTGGGGTCGTCTTCGGGAATGTGAGCTTCGGTTTTACCAACAAGGTCAGCACCCATGTCAGCAGCCTTGGTGTAGATACCGCCGCCGATACGTGCGAAGATTGCGATGATCGAGCAACCGAGAGCGTAACCCGAAAGAGTCATGGTGAAACTTGCACCGAA
>JAZRUB010000045.1:0-2772 GCA_045652305.1 Eubacteriales bacterium | reverse complement strand
CAAAAGCAGGTAAGAACATAAGCCCGCAAAGCAATACCGCAAAGGCGACAAAGGTTATCGTGTAAAGCCCTGCACCAACTGTTAAGCCGACAATGCTCGAAGCCCAAAGACCGCTTGCAGTTGTCAAGCCTTTAATCTGGTTGCGCGAACTGAATAGCATCGAATTTACGCTTATTGTAGCAACCGCGATTATAGTAGCGGCAGAGAGCAAAAAGAAACCGTTTTCAAAAGCATTGGAGATGTATATGTCCATAATCATTGCAACGGTCGAGGCAAGTGAAATGAGCATAAAGGTTCTAAGACCTGCCGAATGACGTTTGCTCGAACGTTCGCAACCGATAATTGCGGCAAGTGTTATTGAAATAAGTATTCTTAAAAGTATAGATTCAAATCCGAGATTTGCCGCCCATTCGCCCAAAGCATTGGCAATCGGGTCATTAAAAATTATATTCATATATCAATCATCTCCTTTTAAAGTGTCTGAATTTTAATGAGTTTATGTTGCGGTTTAAACTGTTGTCAAGTTGCTCTTCGGCAGCGTTTGTAAACTCTTCCTCTTCTTCCGAAACCAATTTTTCGGGCAATTCGTCTTGGATTTTGTGTATTCGCTCGATAAGCAATTCGAGTTGAGTTTTTTTCTTTCCATGTTCGTCAAGCTCGGGCACATCAACAATCGCTTCGAGCTTGTCGGAATAGGAACCCGAAAGATGTAGCGATAATTTTGCACAAACAGGCCCGATAAGCTCGTAAAGTATGCTCGACGTGAGAATAATTGTTTGCAAAGCGTCACCCGCCTCGCCGCCTAATGTTCTCGCGCCTAATGATGCCAAACCGATGGCAACCCCTGCTTGCGGAATGAGCGCTAAACCGAGATAATTACGCGTGTTAGGAGCCTTTTTTGTTGCGGCACAGCCGAGGAATGCACCTATATACTTACTCGCGATTCGTATAACAAAGTATAGAATACCGACAGTTAGCAAAGAAACAGCCCCAACGGTGCTCGATTGCTTCATAAGCGCACTCAAGTCAAAACAGGTACCCGAACGTACGAAGAACAATAACAATATCGGAGGGTTAAAATAGTTAAGCTGTTTAAATAACTTGTCGTCATCGGTAATGTTGAAATAAATCGTGCCCATAGACATGCAGCCCAAAAGGGGAGAAATGTCCAAAATTACACAGATGCCGCAGAATGCAAATAGAAACGCAATCGCGATAATAAGTCGGTTGTCTGTTGAACGTTTGCTTTGCAAAAGCGGTTTCATAAGAATACCAAACACGCATCCGAGCAAAAGAACACCTATGTTAGATGCAACGGGAATAAGTACGTTCGATACGCTGAACCCACCGCCCGAGATGGACGCAGATGCCAATGAAATAGCAACGCTGTACGCCAAAAGCCCCAAAATGTTGTCAAGCGCAACCGTTTGCAATAGCGTGTCAACAAAATCGCCTTTAGCACCCGTCTGGCGTATTGTCATCATTGTCGATGCGGGTGCGGTAGTTGCCGCAAGTGCCGATAAAACGATTGAGAAAGCAAGACTTAATTTGAGTATCCAATACGTAAGAATGAAAATTGCCAACGATGCAAAACAAGCCTCAAAAAGAGTAATTATTGCTATTTTCAACCCGTTCTTTTTCAATGCGGAAAAACGGAAGAATTGACCTGTGCTGAAAGCAATGAATGCCAACGCTATATCAGAGAGGAAATCCATTCCGTCGATAACCGTTTTCGGTATGTAATCAAGGCAGTAAGGCCCGATAAGTATACCCGTTATGATGTATGCCGTAACGTTTGGTAACTTTAACTTCTTTGTGATACGTGTCATCAAAAAAGCCAAAAACAGCATCAAAGCAACCGAGATAATAACAGCAGCCGATGGGGAAGATGCTTCAGCTTTGTGCAGTATGTCAGAAATCATGAAAAACCTCTCCTTTCTAAAAATATCGTTACTATATTTTATTATAATTTTGTAATAATGTCAAGAAAACTCTTTTTTGCGACAAAAAAAGAGAATCGGTAATATTCCGATTCTCTAAATTGTTTAACTATTAACCGTTAACGAGCTTGTTGATTTCAGCAGCGAAATCGTCTTCTTTCTTTTCGATGCCTTCGCCTCTTTCATACTTGATGAAGGAAACGATTTTAATCGAAGCGCCGAGCTCTTTAGCAACCTTATCGGTGTATGTGCCGATGGTGAAGTCGCCGTCTTTAACGTATTCTTGGTCAACAAGACAGTTGTTGTCGTAGAACTTGCTGAGTTTGCCGATAACCATATTTTCCTTAACAGCGTCAGGCTTCTTTGCAAGGTTTTCGTCGTTTTCAATTCGAGTCATAATGATAGACTTTTCACTTTCGATAACAGAAGCGGGAACGCTGTCTCTGTCAACGTAAGAGGGGCTCATAGCAGCAATCTGCATACAAACATTCTTAGCGTATTCAACGAAAGCGGGGTTAGAAGTATCTGCGTCGGTGTCGAATTTGGTAACAACACCTGCGCTGCCGCCGCCGTGAATGTAGCAACCAACGGTACCGTCGATGATGTCGAAACGACGGATGCTCATGTTTTCACCGATGGTGAAAATCATGTTCTTAAGTTCAGTTTCAACAGTAACGTCAGAGCCGTCGAACTTAAGAGCGTTAAGAGCTTCAATGCTTGCGGGTTTGTTGCTAACGATAGTTCTGAGAATGCCCTTTACAAATTCTTGGAAAGAAGCGTTCTTAGCAACGAAGTCGGTTTCAGCGTTAACTTCGATGATAGCGGTAACACC